>JAAERO010000227.1 GCA_024230315.1 Hyphomicrobium sp. | reverse complement strand
CAATTGCGTCCAAGGCGTTGCAAGACGGCCTGAGGGCAACGCAAAGGCCGCCGCGAAGGCGGCAGACCAGCATCGCAACCGCGCCTGACGCCGCGCCCGCCGGCACCCACAAAGCCAAAGGCGCCATTGTTCGAGGTGCCCCTTAGTATAAGTAAGGGCAGACCCGCTCCTCACCTTCATAGGTGATGTAGGTGCCCGTCACAGGATCGAACGAGCGAAACTCATACGCGCAACGCCTCAAATCGTCATCACCCGCGCGGCCTTCACGGATCGCGGCTGCGATGATCGTACCCACAATAATGCCGCCGATAAGGGCACCCGCACCGTAACCGCGGCGGTAGCGGTAGCCACGGCGATAGGGCCCCCGTCGGTAACCGTAACCGCGGCGCCACCCCCGGCCGCGACGCTGAACTTTTGTAATCTTCTCACCATTTGTGATGCCAGGCTTCGGCAGCGGCGCTGCGCTAGCCGTCACCGCATAGAATGCAGGTGCTATCAAACTGGCACACAAGACAGGAACGAGGATCGATCTGGTCAGTCTCACACTATGTTCCTTCTAATATTTGCCGCGCCGACCGGCCGCGCCCTATTTCTTAGGAGCGGGGCCGCGGCGCCTTAGATGAGTTGAATACGCGATCAAGTCACGAGGCTTTCTCGCTACGCCGGTAGACGTCTGCGCCCACACCAATCACATCTCGATAAACGCCGATCTAATGCTAGATCCGTCGCCGAAGTGAGGCAGTCGCATGACGAATACGAGGCATCCCCCAAGCAGCGTCTAGTTCTCTTCCATCTTCAGTGCAGCGATGAATGCCTCTTGAGGGATCTCCACCTTGCCGAACTGGCGCATCTTCTTTTTGCCGGCCTTTTGCTTCTCCAAAAGCTTACGCTTGCGCGTGATATCGCCACCGTAGCACTTGGCGATCACGTCCTTGCGCAGTGCACGAATTGTCTCGCGCGCAATGATGCGTCCGCCGATCGCAGCCTGCACGGGGATCTGGAACAAGTGCTGCGGGATAAGTTCCTTCAGTTTTTCGCACATGGTGCGCCCGCGCGCGTCAGCGCGTGAACGGTGCACGATAATCGAGAGCGCATCGACGGGCTCGGCATTGACCAGAATTTGCATCTTGACCAGATCACCGGGCTCATAATCCATGATCTGATAGTCGAATGAGGCGTAACCCTTAGAGATTGACTTCAAGCGGTCGTAGAAATCGAACACCACCTCGTTAAGCGGCAGCTCGTAGACGAGCATGGCGCGAGAGCCGGCGTAGGTGAGATTCTTTTGGCGTCCTCGCCGGTCCTGGCACAGCTTCAACACGCCACCCAAATGCTCATCTGGCACCATGATGGTCGATGTAATCCACGGCTCGTCGATACGATCAATGCGCACCGGATCCGGCATGTCGGCCGGGTTGTGCATCTCCATCATCGTCCCGTCGGTAAGATGTATCTGATAGATGACACTCGGTGCAGTGGCGATAAGATCGAGATTGAACTCGCGATCTAAGCGCTCGGTGATAATCTCCAGGTGCAATAGACCGAGGAAGCCGCAACGGAACCCGAGTCCTAGCGCGGCAGACGTCTCCATCTCGTAGGAGAAGCTCGCGTCGTTGAGGCGAAGTCTGCCCATTGCCTCGCGCAGATCAGCAAAATCGGCAGCGTCGACGGGAAATAGTCCGCAAAAGACCACCGGCTGTGCCGGCTTGAAGCCTGGCAAGGCCTGCGAGGTGGGATTGCGCTCGTCCGTCACAGTATCGCCGACGCGCGTATCGGCTACCTCCTTGATAGAAGCCGTAAAGAAGCCGACTTCGCCCGGACCCAGCGCATCCATCATCTCTTGCTTGGGGCGGAATACGCCGACACGGTCAACTTGGTAGCTGGCATCCGTCGACATCAGCTTGATCTTCTGACCCTTGCGCAGGCTCCCTTCGAGAACGCGCACAAGCACGACAACGCCGAGATAGGCGTCATACCAACTGTCGATCAGCAACGCCTTTAGGGGCTTGCTTGCATCGCCCTGCGGTGGCGGCAAGCGCCCGACGATCGCCTCGAGCACGGCATCGACGTTGACACCCGTCTTAGCCGAGATCGGAATCGCATCCGAAGCATCGAGCCCGATGACATCTTCGATCTGTTGTTTGACACGGTCAGCGTCGGCTGCCGGCAGATCGACTTTGTTGAGGACGGGCAGGATCTCCAGATCGTTGTCGAGTGCCTGATAGACGTTGGCGAGCGTTTGCGCTTCTACGCCCTGGCTGGCGTCCACCACCAAGACGGCTCCCTCGCAGGCTGCCAAGCAGCGCGAGACCTCGTAGGCGAAGTCGACATGGCCTGGCGTGTCCATCAAATTGAGCTGATAGGTTTTGCCGTCCTTGGCGCGATAGTCGAGGCGCACGGTCTGCGCCTTGATGGTGATACCGCGCTCGCGCTCGATGTCCATCGAGTCGAGGATCTGCTCCTTCATCTCACGGTTGCTGACGTTGCCACACAGCTGGATCATCCGGTCCGACAACGTCGACTTTCCGTGATCTATATGGGCGATGATGGAGAAGTTGCGAATAAGAGAGGTGTCGATCATTGGGGCTGCTTTAGCACTTGCCTTCCTGGTGCAAAAGGGGCGACGGCTGCGCCATATTCTGCGCAATTGGGGCGCTACGGGCCCCACAGCTCTTGCCAGAATGTATTTTGGAATTATTCTAAAGAGTGAATGGAGTCATTGAGCGGAGCAATCTACGTGCGCGCGTTCTCAAGCCTCAGCGAGCAGGAGATTTTGGCGCTCGCCATTTCCTTGGAAGAAGAGGATCACCGCGTCTTCGTTGAGTATGCGCACGCCGTTGCGGAGAACTATCCGGCTACGGCCAAGGTCTTTTTGGAGATCGCCGAGCAGGAATCGGAAAACCGCTGGCGTCTCATCGATCTCTATCGAGCAAGATTCGGCTAGCACATCCCCCTCATTCGGCCGCGTGACATCAGAGGCTTTGTAAAACACGAGCCCATCTGGATGGCGCGGCCATTGGGTCTCGACAAAGTGCGCCGGCAGGTCGAGGCCAGAATTTACGAGACGCGGCGGTTTTATGAGCGTGCACAGGAGCGCGCGAACGATGCCGGCACTCGCCAGTTCTTGGGTGATCTTGTAGCCGCTGAAGTCCGCCAAGAAAGCGTGGCCCGCCAGCTCGGTGACAAACACCTCACTGCCGATGCACGAGCAGCGGAAGCCGAAGTCCAGCGGCGCATGTTCGTATTGCAAATCGTGCAGCCGGGCCTCGCGGGCCTGATGGACGGCTCAGTCTCAACGCTGGCGCCACTGTTTGCCGCTGCGTTCGCGATCATGAGCACCTGGCAAACATTCCTTATCGGAATGGCAGCCTCGGTCGAAGCAGGCATCTCCATGGGGTTCGCGGAGGCGCTGTCCGACGATGGCTCGTTGACGGGCCGCGGCCATCCCTTGCTCCGGGGTACGGTGACGGGGGTCATGACTGGCGTCGGCGGCATCGGCCACACGCTGCCCTTCTTAATTGATGACTTCCGCATTGCCACGACGCTTTCCCTCGTAATCGTGCTGATCGAGCTGTGGGTCATTGCCTGGATACGGTCACGCTACATGGATACTAAATTTCTGCGTGCCGCATTTGATATCGTAGTGGGTGGGCTTATCGTCTTTGGCGCCGGAATCCTGATCGGCAACGCCTAAGCTATGTATCTTTGCGGCCCATCTTGACACCGCCATCTTGACGCGGCCACATCCGCGGGCATGAGTGCCCCCCTCCAGACCCCAAAGAAAGCTGAAGGAATGGCGATGCACGTCTTGAAAGTCTGCGCGGCTCTGGTCGCGATGCTGATCGCCGGTACGGCAGCCTCCCAACCCGTCATGGCCGGTGGCATTGAAATGTCACCGGCGTTCAAGCCAAAGCCGCCTGTGCGTAAGCCACGCAGGCGCGCGCCTGCGCCTCCGCCGCCTGATCCAGAACTTGCCCCGGAGACACAGGCAGCACCGGCTGCTGCACTGCCTGCGCAGGAAGCGCCTGCCACCGTGCAGCCCGCACAAACAACGACGGCGGCGACGGCGATAGCGCCCAAGTCGGTACGCCGCGCCAAGCACCCGCCAGCGAAGGACAATTGCCGCAACACCACGCGATTCTCAACGTGGCTTGCCGGCTTCAAGAAGCAAGCGGCGGCCGAAGGGATTAGCCCGCGCACGATCAACGCGGCGCTCAGCGGCATGACGCTCAATCGCAAAGTGATCGCGCGCGACCGGCGACAGGGATTCTTCGCACAGACCTTCCTCTCCTTCCAAGGCAAGCTCGCCACGAAGAATCGCGTACTGAGTGGCCGGCGCAAGATCAAGCAACGGAAGGCTGTCTTCGATCGCGCCACGCGTCAGTACGGCGTGCCGCCTTCGGTCATCACCGGCTTTTGGGCACTGGAAAGCGATTTTGGCGCCGGCATGGGCAATTTCCCGATCCTGCCAGCACTCGTCACACTGGCCTATGACTGCCGCCGCGGAGAAATGTTCCAAGAAGAATTGAAGGCCGCGCTGCAAATTATCGATCGTGGCGATATGCGCCCTTCGCAGATGATTGGATCCTGGGCCGGTGAGATCGGACAGACGCAATTCCTGCCATCACGCTATTTGGATTATGCCATCGACTTCGACGGATCTGGAAGAATTGACCTGTTCCGCAACGATACCGACGTTATCGGCTCCACCGCCAACTACATGAAAAACCTAGGCTGGCGTGCGGGCGAACCGTGGCTGGAAGAGGTACGCATAACGGGCGACCTCCCCTGGAAGGAGGCTGATCTGGCTATCAAGCATCCCCGCTCCCAGTGGGCCGCATGGGGCATCAAGCGCGTCAATGGGAAGGCGCTGCCCAAAGATAACATGCAGGCCTCATTGTTGCTTCCCATGGGACGCAACGGGCCAGCCTTTCTCGCCTACCAGAACTTCGACATCTATCTGGAATGGAACCAATCGCTCAACTACGCGACGACAGCGGCCTATCTTGCCACCCGCATCGATGGCGCACCGCCCATGAGCCGCGGCCGCGGTAGAATTCCCGTCCTCGACGGCGGGCAGACCAAAGAGCTACAGCGGCAGCTGGTGAGACGCGGCTACGATGTCGGTAAGATCGATGGCTTGGTCGGCGCAAAAACACGGGCGGCCGTTAAAGATATGCAGATGAAGCTGGGGATACCAGCCGACTCCTATCCCACGCCTGCGCTGCTCGCCGCGTTGCGACGCGGTAGGTGAATGGCGCGGAGACCTGCCACTATCCTCAGTGCAGCTTGACTTCCGGCTCGGTGCGCCGGGTCAAAAGGCGCGCGAACGTGTCAAGCGTCACCTTGGCCGGTCCGTGCAACGCCATCTCGTGCATCTTATAGAGCGAGCGGTACATCACGCGGGCAAACAGACCTTCGATAAACATGCTCTTGCCAACGATGAAGCCCATCAGGCTGCCGACCGTCGAATAGTCGCCAAGCGAAACAAGCGAGCCGAAGTCGCGATAACGAAAAGGGCTTATCGGCTCCCCTTGCAAGCGGCGCTGCAGCTCGGTGTAAAGGTGTGATGCCTCTTGATGGGCCGCCTGCGCACGCGGCGGGATTGGCGCATCGGCACCTTCTGGCACAAGGTAAGCGGAGTCACCGATCGCAAAAATGTTGGGATCGCGCGTTGTTTGCAGCGTCTGGGTGACGACAAGCTGATTGGAGCGGCTCACTTCCAAACCGTCGAGCTCCGCCAGCACGTCGGGCCCTTTGACACCGGCCGCCCACACGACGAGCTTTGAAGGGATAAAGTCGCCGTTCTCAAGCTTGACGCCTTTTGCCGTCACCTCAGTCACTCGTGAACCGGTTTTTATGTTGACCTTGAGGCCGCGCAGTATCATGGCCACCGCTTCTGATATGCGCTCAGGCAATGCGGGCAGAATACGGTCTGCCGCCTCCACAAGCGTGATTTTGATGTCGTTCTCGGGGTCGATCTTGTCGAGCCCGAACGCAACGACACCGCGCGCCGTGTGATGCAGCTCCGCGGAAAGCTCCGTGCCGGTGGCGCCGGCACCGATGATCGCCACATGCAATTGGCCAGGCCGCACAGGCTCGTCTTGCGCATACGCGCGCACGCAAGCGTTGATCAGCCGCCGGTTGAATCGTTCGGCCTGCTCAGGCGTGTCGAGCATGATGGCATGCTCCATAACGCCGGGTGTGTTGAATGCATTGCCAACACAGCCAATGGCGATAACAAGCGTGTCGTACTTGAAGGATCTCACTGGCGTAATTTCGTGCCCGTCCTCGTCGTACGTGGCCGCGAGATAGACCAGCTGCTTCTTGCGGTCGATGCCCGTCATCTCTCCATAGCGGAACTGAAACCCATGCCAGTAGCCTTGAGCCTGGTAGGCGACCTCATGTCGGCCGACGTCCATGCTACCGGCGGCGATCTCGTGCAAAAGCGGCTTCCAGATGTGCGTGCGCCCCTTCTCGATAAGGGAGATCCTTGCCTTGCCGCGCTTGCCGAGATTGTCGCCAAGCCGCGTTGCAAGCTCCAGCCCACCCACACCGCCGCCGACGATGATGATGTGATGCAGGTCACTCTCAGGCCCCACGGGGAGTACGGTTTTTTCAACCGGAGCAGTCTTCGTTTTCGTCTCGTTCATCTAGAAGCCTTCTGAACCGTTGCACCGTTGCCGAAAGACGGTCGGGCGCTTCCCCAATGGTGGCGCGGAAGCAGAGCTAAAAAACGCGAGCGGCGTAAAAACGCGCAGGCGGCACCAACGGTTGCTACGGCTGGGCAGGCGGAGCCTCGATCTCGACTGGCTGATCAACGAATGGAGCATCCGCGAACACAAAGACATAGGCAAGGATCCCAAGCAGACACAGGACGAAGCCAACGATGATAAACTTTCGGGACTCCAACATAGAAGGGTGCTCCATTATTTCGGCGGGTTGATCAGAATAACGCAAGGATACAAGAACGGCGAGGCCTCAGCCTGTTACTGGCCACGTAAGACGCTCCCGTGTCAGCCGCGGATCTCTCCGCCGGTCGCTTTCTTCACTGCGGCAATCACCTTCTGCGCGACCGCATCGATGTCCTTATCCGTTAGCGTTTCAACGGTCGGCTGTAGCGTGACCTCGATCGCAAGCGACTTCTTGCCTTCCTCTGCGAGATTGCCACCGGAAAATACGTCGAACACCGAAACGTCCTGGATGAGCGCCCTGTCGGCGCCGGCCGCGGCGCGCATCACATCACCCGCAGCAACAGACCGATCCAACACAAAGGCGAAGTCGCGCCGCACTGGCAGAAGATCAGCAGCCTCAAGCGGTGCCTTAGCGCGACTCTTGCGCTTTTCAGGCGGTAGCGCGTCGAGAAATATCTCAAAGCCAACGGCCGGCGGGGCCACGTCGAACGTCTTTAGCGTCTCAGGATGAAACTCACCGAAGTGAGCCAGCACAACCTTGGGGCCCAGCCGCAGCGCGCCCGAACGTCCTGGGTGGAACCAGGCGGGCGCATCGCGCGTGATCTGTGCCTTGTTGGGATCTAAGCCCAGCGCTGCAATGACAGAGAACACATCCGCTTTGGCGTCGAAAACATCCACTTCGCAGGCCGCGCCATCCCAATGGCGCCCGCTGCCCATAAGCCTTGCAGTGCCAGAGCGCACGCCGGAAGCAGCAAGGTATTGATCCTCCGGACTGTCACCGCGATAGGCTTGCCCCAACTCGAAGAGCGCCGCATCTGCAAAGCCGCGGTTGCGGTTGCGTTGCACCGCGGTAAGCAGTCCCGGAAGCAGGCTGGGACGCATGGACGACATCTCGGTTGAGATCGGATTATCGAGTTCTAGCGCGTCCGCGCCGCCGCCAAAGAGTTGCGCGTCGCTACGACGAACGAATGACCAGGTGATCGCTTCAACAAGCCCGCGGGCGCCAAGCATGCGTCGCGCGCGCCGAGCGCGACGCTGGCGTTCAGTCAGAACTGTGCGAGCGATGCCGAAGGTGCGCGGCAGCGGCGTTGAGGGCACGCGGTCGAGACCGGCGATGCGCACGACCTCCTCAACCAGATCGGCAGATCCATGAACGTCCGGCCGCCACGTCGGCACCGTCACTTTGACCGTTTTGCCCTTGGCCTCAAGCGTGCAGCCCAGCCGTTCCAGGATACCCTTGATCTCAGTGTCCTTGAGCTTCAGCCCCGTCAGCTTTGCGACTCGGTCAAAATCGAAGCCGATGACGCGCTTTTTCACAGGTGCCCTACCAGCAACCTTCGCCTTGGAGGGCTGCCCGCCGGTCAACGTCACGATCATATCGGTGGCTAGATCCAGCCCTGGCTCGACGGAGGCCGGATCGACACCGCGCTCGAAGCGGTAGCGCGCATCCGTCACGAGGCCCGTTTTGCGACCCGTCGCAGCGGTGCGCAGCGGATCGAAATAGGCGCACTCGATGAGTACGTTTGTTGTTTCATCTGTCGAGCCGGTGTCCTCACCGCCAATGACGCCGCCAAACCCAAGCGGTCCATTATCGTCGGCAATCAGGCACATCGTGTCATCGACCTCATAGTCCTTGCCGTCGAGACCGAGAAACGTTTCGCCCATCTTGCCGAGCCGCGCGTGTACAGTGCCTTTCAACTTGTCGGCATCGTAAACGTGCAGCGGTCGGCCACGATCCTGACTGATGTAGTTCGTCACATCGACTAACGCATTGATCGGACGCAGACCAACGGCACGCAAGCGGTTCTGCATCCAGGCTGGAGACGGACCGTTCTTGACGCCGCGCACATAGCGCCCCGCGAAGACGGGACACGCGTCGGCTGTTTCTTTCGTGAACTCAATCTTGATGGGAATTGGGCAATCGTACGTGCCCTCCACCTTACCAATTTTCCGTTCTGGTTTGAGCTTGCCCATGCCAGCTGCGGCGAGATCGCGCGCGATGCCGCGCACGCCCGTGCAATCGGGACGATTGGGTGTCAGCCCCACGTCGATAACGGGATCGGCAAGACCCATGATGTCGATGTAGCGCTCACCCACATGATCGCCCATCTCAGGCGCTAATTCTATAATGCCCTCGTGCTCGTCCGACAGCTCCAGCTCACGCTCTGAGACGAGCATGCCGTTAGAGACAACACCGCACACAGGCCGCTTTTCCAGCGTGATGCCGGTTCCGGGAACGAAGGTGCCAAGCGGGGCGAAAACTCCGACCATTCCAGCCTTGGCGTTGGGCGCGCCGCACACAACCTCGACCGGTGACTTGCCTTTGGCCGTCTCGACTTGAACGACTTTAAGTCGATCCGCATTGAGGTGGGACTTAGCTTCCAGTACGCGCGCGATCGTAAACGCGCCAAGCTTGGCCGCAGGATCTTCGATGCTCTCGACCTCAAGCCCGATCGCCGACAGCTTCGCTGCGATCTCATCGAGCGAGGCCTTCGTGTCCAGATGGTCTTTCAGCCAACTCAGGGTAAATTTCATGACGACAGTCCGCCGGCGAGTGTGGGAACGTTGAGCACCGAAAAACCGTAGTGGCGCAACCAGCGCAGATCAGCTGAGAAGAATGCCCGCAGATCGGGGATGCCGTATTTCAGCATGGCCATGCGGTCGAGACCCACGCCGAAGGCAAAGCCCTGATAGCGCTCTGGATCGAGACCGCAGTTCGCCAAAACGTTGGGATGCACCATGCCGCACCCCAGAATCTCCAACCACTGGCCCGGCTTGCCGATGGCCTCAGCGCCGATGTCGACCTCGGCGGACGGTTCGGTGAAGGGAAAGTGCGAGGCGCGGAATCGCATCTTCACGTCGTCCACCTCGAACAAGGCTTTGCAGAATTCCTCAAGCACCCACTTCAGATGGCCAAAATGGGTCGACTCATCGATCACGAGCGCCTCGATCTGATGGAACATCGGCGTGTGGGTCTGATCGCTATCGCAGCGGTAGACGCGGCCTGGAGCGATGATGCGTATCGGCGGCTGTTGCACTTCCATTGTGCGGATCTGCACTGGGCTCGTGTGCGTGCGCAGCAGCAGCCGTGAGCCGTCAGCCTTCGGGCGGAAATAGAATGTGTCGTGCTCCTGGCGCGTTGGATGCTCGTCGGGAATATTCAGCTTAGTGAAGTTGAGATCGTCGGTCTCGATGTCGGGACCCTCGGCCACCGCAAAACCCATGTCGGCGAAAATCTCGACGCACTCATCAAACACTTGGCTGACAGGGTGGATCCGGCCATCGCCAACGGGGCCCAACCGAACGGGAAGCGTAACGTCAGCGCGCTCCGACGCGAGGCGAGCGGTGAGGGCTTCGCCCTCAAGCACAATCTTGCGCGCTTCCAGCGCCTCGCTCACACGGCCCTTGAGCTCATTGACCTCTTGCCCGAAGGCCTTGCGCTCCTCGGGAGCCATGCCGCCGAGCTTGGCCATCTGCTCAGACACGCGTCCCTTCTTACCAAGTGTCGCGACGCGCACCTGCTCAATTCCCGCAAGGTCACCAGCCCCGGCGATATCCTGCAAGAGTTCGGCTTCGAGTTTCTTCAAGTCGGAGCTTGGCGCCTTTGTGCCCATAGCGGCGAGCTTCTTTCAGCGGTCGTCGCGCGCTATCCCGCGCAGACGACACGGACAGCAGCATCAGTTCTTAGGCGGACGTCGCTTTGGCGGCTGCCTGATCGACCAGCGCCTTGAAGCCCGCTGCATCCTTGACGGCGAGATCGGCCAGTACCTTGCGGTCGATCTCAATCCCGGCCTTGTTGAGGCCGTCGATAAATCGCCCGTAGGTTAATCCGTGCTCACGTGCTGCTGCATTGATGCGCTGGATCCACAGCGAACGGAATGTGCGCTTCTTACGCTTGCGATCGCGGTACTGATACTGCAGCGCCTTCTCGACCGCCTGCTTGGCGACGCGAATCGTGTTCTTGCGCCGGCCTCGATAGCCCTTGGCGGCTTTGAGGACTTTTTTGTGTTTGGCATGGGCGGTGACGCCGCGCTTGACGCGTGCCATGAGCTTACTCCGTTAGATGATCGGTTGCTTGAAAGCTTTAACGAAAGCCCGAAGGTCTCGCTCAACGCGCGTAGGGCATGTATTTCTTGACGATCTTAGCGTCGCAATCGCTGAGCACCATCGTGCCGCGCGCCTGGCGAATAAATTTCGCGTGGCGCTTTATCATGCCGTGCTGCTTACCCTGGGCCGCGACCTTGACCTTGCCCGTAGCCGTCATCTTGAAGCGCTTCTTAGCGCCGCTCTTCGTCTTCATCTTGGGCATTTCGCTTATCCTTTCTACGAAGGGTGAGCCGGTGCTTCGCTTAAGGTCTCAGCTGACCGTTGAGCGAAATCTCCCTTTCGGGAGCGGAACCCCTTTCAGGCTCGTCAAAAAGCAAAGAAAGCCGCCACGGCATGCCCCGCCGGGCGGCTCGGATGCCCTTATAGTGGGGCAGCACGCCAACAGCAAGGGTACCCGCTTGTAGGGCGGTACCCGTGGTTAGCGCCGTTTTTCGCAAACGCGGTTGCCGATCCGCGTGGTGCGGCAAATATCTCGGACGCAATTGCACGTCTCGTCGTCCCCGCCACCATCGCCCGAGTCAGGATTTTTGCATTCGCGGGAGTCGGGGGCGAGGTCGCAGCGAAATCGGATGATCCGAACTGTGGGACGTTGGACGGCCACGGGCGGCTTAGGTTGGGTCTTGATCGTGGGCGTGGGCGGCAGATCCGGCAGCGTCGAACCCAACGTCGGCGAACCAAAGTCTGACGGAGAAACCGGGGGCAACGGCGTTATTACTGTGGTCGGCCCTCCAGGCCGCCGGTAGCGTTGCGCGTCAGCGGGCGCAACAGCCACCGTCAGGCAGAGAAAACTTAAGAGCGCGCTGACCCCAACCACCAGCAAAGTAGAAGGCGCATGACGAGACATCTCGACCTCGTGGCTTGAGCCTGAACCACGCGCGCGGTTCGCTTTCGCCTACCTCGGCGCCAGCACCATCACCATTTGCCGGCCCTCGAGCCTCGGCTCGGACTCTACTTTGGCAATGGCTTCCAAATCGCCCTTGACCCGCTGCAACACGGCCATCCCGAGTTGCTGATGCGCCATCTCGCGACCACGAAAGCGCAGCGTCACCTTGACCTTGTCGCCATCTTCGAAAAATCGCTTTATCGAGCGCATCTTCACATCGTAGTCGTGATCGTCGATGGCGGGGCGCATCTTGATTTCTTTGACCTCGACGATCTTCTGGTGCTTGCGCGCCTCGGCCGCCTTCTTCTGCGCCTGAAACTTGAATTTGCCGTAGTCGAGGATCTTGCAGACGGGCGGATCGGCGTCTGGCGAGACTTCCACCAAGTCAAGCCCCGCTTGATCGGCCCTCTCTTGTGCGTCATCACGGCTGACGACGCCTACGTTTTCGCCGGTCTCGTCGATCAGACGGACGTCCGGGACCCGAATTGCATCATTGATCCGGGGGCCGCTTGGCCCGCGCTCTGGCGCGGCTCGCATTGGTCTGCGGATGTTCGATCTCCTTATGTAGCCTCAGCTAACACTCTAATTCCACGTGAGAAAGTCGCCAGACCTGGACCCACCAAACCCCACGCTATGCACTTTTTGAAATCAAAGCCCAGATTCAAAAAGAAACGGTGCAAAGTCAAGAGATTCGGCGACCGATTCAATGCCACACTCACATGAGTATGCTCTTACCCGCGACCAAGTCCCTTACGGTCCAGATCGGCCAAATACTCGGCCCAACGCTGCTCCTTGTCGCGGCCTAGCTCCCCTAGATACGTCCAGGTATAAAGCCCCGTGTCATGGCCATCGTCGAAGGCGATGCGCATGGCGTAGTTGCCGACAGGCCGCAGATCCGTGATCTTGACGTTACGCTTGGCCGGGACCGTCACGCGCTGCTCGGGCGAGTGGCCTTGCACCTCGGCTGACGGGCTCAAGACACGCAGGAACTCCGCCGAAAGCTCGAAATTAGGTCCGTTCTCGAATGCGATGGTCAGAGTGGCACCGTCAGGACTGATCCCTAACCGTGGCGCACTTGCAACTGCGCCCTCGGCTCCTTCCAGCTCAGCCCAGGCCTTGCCTGCGATTTCCTTGAAGATCTGCGCATGCGCGCCGTCGGGCTCGGAGGCGGTAATGGGCTGACCGGAATCAGAACGTGCACGGATCTCCATGTGGAGCGGCACGCTCCCTAAAAACGGCACGCCAAGCCGTTCTGCCTCCGCCTGGGCGCCCCCGTGGCCGAATATCTCCAACCGCGTCCCGCACTTCGGGCACAGGAAATAGCTCATATTCTCCACGATGCCGAGCACGGGCACGCCAACCTTGCGGAACATGCCAAGGCCTTTACGGGCATCGATCAACGCAAGATCCTGCGGAGTGGAAACAATAACGGCGCCCGACAGCGGTACCTGCTGCGCCATCGTGAGCTGCACGTCGCCGGTGCCAGGCGGCATATCGATGACGAGCACGTCGAGTTCGCCGTGCTGCCCCCAGGCCACATCGCGCAACATCTGGTTCAATGCGCCCACTACCATGGGTCCGCGCCAAATAACGGGTGTTTCCTCGTCGACCATGAAACCCATCGACATGACCTTGAGCCCATATCCCTCCATGGGCTTCAGAGTCTTACCCTTTAGGATCTGCGGCTGGCCTTTGAGGCCCAGAAGACGCGGCTGCGAGGGGCCAAAAATATCGGCGTCGAGGATTCCGACCTTGAGGCCGCGCGCCTGTAGACCAAGCGCGAGGTTAACCGCCACCGTTGACTTGCCGACGCCGCCCTTGCCTGAAGCCACCGCGATCAGCTTTTTGACGCCGGGCACGCCTTCAAGTTTGCGCCCACCCGGTGCGCGCTCTGGCGGTGCTCCGGCGCCGTTTCTGCAGGCGGCACGCGCACGTTCTTCCTTCACACGCGCACTCTCCGGCACTGGGGCGCCTGAGGCCGCAGCGCGTGACGCTGGGGTCGCCTCCGCCGTCAGAGCCGCGCTAGCCCCTTCGACACCCTCAAGATTGGCAACGATACTCTGGGCCGCCTGGCGCAGTGGTTCCAATTCCTCAGCGCGCGCTGCCGGAACCGTGATCGAGAAGTAGACGCGCGCATCCTTGATCAGAATCTCTGAGACCAGACCAAGATCGACAACATTTCCGTTCAAGTCCGGACCTTTGATCCGGCGCAACTCATCGAGGACTTGCGTCTTCGAAACAGACATTAAGGGCTCTCCTGGAGGCACAGCGACCTGGGACGACATTTGGGGCTTGCTCACGCGCCGAAAACGCGCGGGATACTGTCAGACGTGATGCTAGAAGTCACGACCTCACCTCGATATAGGAAACCTTGGGACAAAAGCACTGGGGCAGGGAAGGCGCATCATGAGGGCATTGCTGCAGGTGAGCCGCCTTATCGACGCTGCCACCGAGCGACTCGGCCGATCGGTTGCGTGGCTCGTCGTCGTGGCCGCCCTCATCAGTGCGGGCAATGCGATCATTCGCAAGCTCTTCGATACCAGCTCGAATGCCTGGCTCGAGTTGCAGTGGTGGCTGTTCAGCGCCGTATTTCTCTTGGCTGCTCCTTGGACACTCGCCTTGAACGAGCACATCCGCATCGACATCCTGAACGAGCGCTACCCGCGCTGGCTGCGCAATACGATCGAGATCGTCGGCCATACGTTGTTCCTGCTGCCGATGGCCGCGATCATCGTGTGGACGTCCTGGCCATTCTTCGTCGCATCCTTTTTGCAAAACGAGCAGTCCCCCAACTATGGAGGCTTGCCGCAGTGGCCAGCAAAATTCCTCATACCGCTCGCATTCACGATCCTGTTTGTGCAGGGGCTGTCTGAGCTCATCAAACGCATTGCAATCATGCGCGGTGAACTTGCCGAGCCCGAGCACGAGATGAGCCATCCAGCAGCCGAACTTACTCAACCTCACGAACCGATGGACGCAAAGCTGGCTGACAACGACGATGATCCGCGGAGCACCGCTCCCGACGAGGTGCGTTAGAGCCTGATCGTTTCACTTGGAAGCACCTGAGCCGCTCCAAGTGAAACGTGAATCAGTCTCTACACTTTTGATTGAGAGCAAGATTCACGTTCTTGGCGGACGCCTCCCTGGCTTGGCGAGCGATTCCATCAAGAACGAATTTTCTCTAGGCGCCAAGGCCTAGATCGCGGAGGGGACCGTGGCACAACTGATTGCAGAGAACTTGGCGCCGATCATGTTTATGGCGCTTATCTTATTCCTGCTCTTGGGCTACCCGGCAGCTTTCTCGCTCGCGGCCATCGGTCTCCTTTTCTTCGTCATCGCCGTTGAGTTGGCGCCTTATTCGCAGGGCGTCATCAATCTGTCGTGGCCGCTCTTGGGCACGTTGCCGGAGCGCATTTACGGCATCATGTCCAACGATATCCTTCTCGCGATCCCCTTCTTCACATTCATGGGGCTTATTCTCGAGCGGTCCGGCATGGCCGAGGACCTCTTGGAGACCGTAGGCCAGTTATTCGGCGAAGTGCGCGGCGGCCTTGCCTATGCCGTGGTCGTCGTGGGCGCGCTACTTGCTGCCACGACTGGCGTTGTCGCTGCGTCCGTTATCTCGATGGGTCTCATTTCTCTGCCGATCATGCTGCGTTACGGCTACGACGCGCGCTTTGCCACGGGCACCATCGCGGCATCGGGAACGCTGGCCCAGGTTGTTCCTCCCTCGCTCGTCCTGATCGTCTTGGCCGACCAATTGGGTCGTTCGGTTGGCGACATGTACACAGGTGCGCTTCTGCCGGGCCTCATACTGGCCGGCTTCTATATCGCCTACGTATTCTTCATTTCCACCTTCGTGCCTGGCGCCACGCCGGGCCTGCCGGCGGAAGCAATAGGTTTTCGCGCAGCCGACGGTTCGCGCGGCTATCGTTCGCTTCTCATACTCGCCTTTGTCTCCGGTGTGATCGCTTGGCTTGTGATGCGCGACACCAACTACGTTGGCGCCGACTTCGCCATTCTGACACTCGGCCTCGGCGCTTGCATTTCCTTTGGCGTCGCCGTCGCCAATTGGGCGCTTGACCGAATGGTTGGGATTCGCTTCTTATCGCCGCTCGGCCAGCAGGTCACCTTCGTGATGATGCCGCCGCTCCTACTCATCTTCCTCGTGCTTGGCACGATCTTTATCGGCGTGGCCACGCCGACCGAGGGCGGGGCGATGGGAGCGGTTGGCGCAATGCTGCTCGCGTATTCCAAACGCATATCAGACAACAACTCGAAACGATTCAACATCGCGATGGTGCGCTCCGCGGCGGCTGCAACGGCAAAGCTATCGGCTTTCGTATTGTTCATTCTCATCGGCGCGCGGATTTTCTCGCTGACCTTCTATGGCGTTGACGGGCACACGTGGGTCGAGCACCTGCTCGCCTCTCTGCCCGGCGGCGTGGTGGGCTTTCTCATCTTTGTCAACGTGATGGTGTTCTTCCTCGCTTTCTTTCTCGATTTCTTCGAGCTCGCCTTCATCATCATTCCGCTCTTGGTACCCGCCGCTGAGGCTCTGGGTATCGATCTCATCTGGCTTGGCGTCATCCTCGCGGTGAACATGCAAACAAGCTTCATTCACCCGCCATTCGGCTTCGCGCTGTTCTACTTGCGCTCGGTTGCACCGAAGAGGAACTACATCGACAAAGTAACGGGCCGTACCATGCCGCCGGTCACAACGGGCCAGATATACTGGGGAGCCGTGCCGTTCTTAGCGATCCAGTGCGTCATGGTCGGGCTGCTGATCGCATTCCCAGGCATCGTGCGTCATGACGCTGGGCTGCGGACACCCCTCGAACCGCAGAGGATTAGGATCGAGACGCCCATTGCAGGACCCGAGCGGCGGCTACCTGGACAGCGCGGCTTCTCGCTTCCGCCCACGCCCCCCGCGATCAAGGGGGCACCGCCACCAGTTACCTCGGGACCCGGAGCACCGACGCTCGACCTCTCCGTGCCCCCTGTTATCGTTCCACCGAAGCCTGAGTGACCCAGCTAGGCTCTACACCAGCCCCTTGCGTTGTTGGATCATCATGTACGTGTCGAAGGTATGCTCAGCCAGTTGGAACCAAAGAAAATCTTCTGCACGCACCACCTTCATGGCCTCAAAGACCTTCTTGAACTCGGCGTTCTCAGCGGAGATCTCATCAAAGACCTCGTTCGACGCCTTGAAGCACGCATCGAGCACGGCTTCGGAGAAGGGACGCAGCTCGGCCCCTCCGATGGCAAGCGTTCGCAGGGCGGGAGGATTCAACAAATCATAGCGCGCCATCATCTTGCGATCGGCGAGCGATGCGGCTGACCTGACGATCGCCTGATAGGTTTTCGGCAGCTCGTTCCACTTCTGAAGATTGAAGAAGAAGCTGAGCATAGCCTGACCTTCCCACCAGCCGGGGTAGTAGTAATACTTGGCAACCTTGGAGAAACCGAGCTTCTCATCATCATAAGGGCCAACCCATTCGGCCGCGTCGATGGTGCCCTTTTCAAGCGCAGGGTAGACGTCGCCGCCAGAAATCTGTTGGGGAACCGCGCCGAGCTTTGACATCACTGCGCCCGCCAAGCCGCCAATGCGAATCTTCAACCCCCGCCAATCTTCGGGCGTATTGATTTCCTTACGATACCAGCCACCCATCTGTGTGCCCGTGTTGCCGCCAGGCAAGCCGAAGATGTTGAAGCGTGCGTAGAACGCGTTCATCAGGTCGATGCCGCCACCGTCATACATCCAGGCATTCTGCATGCGATAATTAAGTCCGAACGGCACCGCTGTGCCAAAGGCGAACGTCGGGTCCTTGCCCCAGTAGTAATAGGACGCGGTGTGACAGGACTCGACGCTCCCATTGGAAACGGCATCGGCTGCCGACAGGCCGGGCACGATCTCCCTCGGCGCGAAAACCTGAATTTGGAACCGATTGTCGGTCATGTCGGCAACAGCCTTAGCGAAAACCTCGGCCGCACCGTAAATGGTACCCAGCGATGGCGGGAAGCTGGAGACTATGCGCCAATCGAGCGCCGGCTTCGTCTGCGCAATGGCCGGAGCCGCAACAGCGGTCGCTACCGCGGCACCGGCACCGCCAGCGATTGCCCCCTTTAGGAATTTGCGGCGCTTCATGCTGCCCGTCACAGGCCTACCTCCTAATTTACACCTAGCCCTTTTGCCCCATACCGTTTCGACGGACTTATAGACGGCGCTCCAGCTCCTCACAAATATTGGGCTGCAACGCGGGCCTTGCCGCTTCGACGCGACCAGACTAAAGCGCTCCTCATGCAAAATTATAGTGGCGACAGCGACGTGACCGGCGTTCTGCTTGCGGGCGGGCGTTCGCAGCGCATGGGTGGCAACGAGAAAGCACTTCTTGAAATCGCCGGTAAACCAATGCTGGCGCATGTAATCGCGCGCATGCGCCCACAAGCCGGCACCCTCATTATCAACGCGAATGGCGATCCTGGGCGCTTCTCACCCTTCGACCTGCCCATCGTTCCTGACACGATAGAAGACTTTGCCGGCCCGCTTGCGGGACTTCACGCAGGAATGATCTGGGCACAAAGCAAGACGCCAAACGCGCGCTTTATTGCCAGCGCGCCGGGAGACATACCGTTCCTCCCGCACGAACTCGTTGCACGATTGAAATTCGCGCTGCGGGCAAGCCGAGCCACGTGTGCGATCGCAGCTTCAGGAAACATGCGGCACCCGATCGTGGGACTGTGGGACATCACGGTGGCGGGAGCAGTCGCGGACGCTTTGGAAAACGGCGTGCGTGCGATGCACCGCTTCGCCGAGGACAATGCCAGCACTGTCGTCGACTTCCCGAACGTCGATATCGGTGGCGTGGCCATTGATCCATTCTTCAATGTGAACACACCTGCGGATCTCGAAACGGCGCGAGCGCTTTTCCCTAGTCCCGCAGGCCGGGAGCCAGCGCGTGACTAATACTCATATGACGATGATCGGCATTGCTGGGTGGAAGAACTCCGGCAAGACGACATTGGTTGTACGTCTCGTGGAAACCTTCACGAAGCGCGGCTTCAAGATCGCAACCGTAAAGCACGCCCACCACGACTTGCGGCCGGGTGACGGGACCAGCGATAGCGAACGCCACGCACAAGCTGGCGCCTGCGCGGTCGTCATCGTTTCGCCCGCGAGCTGGGAGATCTCCGGGCAGCGCCAGGAGATGCCCGTGCCGAGCCTGGAAGAGATTGCAGCGCGGCTGGCACCTGCTGACCTCGTATTGGTCGAGGGCTACAAGTCCGCTCAGATCCCGAAGATCGAAGTACGCCGCCGCGCGTCGGCGACAGATCGGCCACTTGCCGGTAACGACCCCAACGTGATCGCTAATGCATCCGACTATGCACTCACAGATCGCAACGTTCCCGTGTTCGCTCTCGATGACGTCGTTGGGATTGCCACTTTCATCGAGAAGACCACCAACCTTGCAAGTCATTCCCGGCCGGAATAACGGCTCCAGGCCGTCGACCAACGAATCCAAGCCGGACGGACTGCTGTGCCACCCTTCCAACGCCGCCGAATATAACCGATAGTAAGAATAAGTATGACCAGCGTGACAGCCGCCCAAAGCGCCCAATACGCATCAAGTGACGTGCCGGCTTCTGTCTCCGCTGCATCCTCAGGAACGGGAACAAGCCGCCCGGCCCTGTTGGCACCGCTCGGAGTTGCAAACGCACGGCTCCCGTCGACTCCGGGAGGCATAACGTTAGCTCCAGCCCGAACCGCAAACCACGTAAGAAGATTTACGAGCGTGTGCATTCTATTCTTTCTCCCAACCGATCCAGCTCTTGATTGGCAATGGAGGGGTGCGACACTCTTGCCTGCGATGGCCGCGTCGCGCATTCTATATTGAATAGCTTCGCAACTGAGCAAGCACCAATGAGAAAACGCATGCAGAAACTGCCACTCTCGACGCTGACCGACCGCTACGGCCGCGACATCACTTATTTGCGTGTTTCCGTCACCGACCGCTGCGACTTTCGGTGTGTGTACTGCATGTCAGAACACATGACATTTCTGCCCAAACGAGAGCTGCTCACTCTGGAGGAACTCTATCGTCTGTGCTCAGCCTTCGTTGCGCGAGGGGTCAGAAGGTTACGGATCACCGGTGGCGAGCCACTCGTGCGCAAGAACATCATGTGGCTCTTCAAGGCCCTGGCGCGCCATCTCGACAACGGCACGCTGGACGAACTGACGCTCACGACCAACGCCAGCCAGCTCAAGCGTTTTGCCCACGACCTGAAGGCGGTCGGAGTGGAGCGGATCAACGTCTCGCTGGATACGCTTGACGCTGACCGTTTTCGCGCTATCACGCGTTGGGGCGACCTTGGAACTGTCATGAACGGCCTAGCAGCAGCCGACGAGGCGGGCCTCAAGGTCAAAATCAATACCGTGGCGCTGAAAGAGACGAACGAAGACGAACTCGACGAGATGATCCAGTTCGCGCATAGCCGTGGCTATGATCTGACGCTGATTGAGACCATGCCGATGGGCGACGTCGATGGCGATCGCACCGACCAATACCTTCCGCTCTCGATTGTGCGCGCGCGCCTCATGTACCGTTGGACACTCCACGACATCCCGCATCGCACCGGGGGCCCTGCCCGCTACGTGGAAGTGCGTGAAACCGGCGGACGTTTAGGCTTCATCACGCCAATGAGTCATAACTTCTGTGAAAGTTGCAACCGGGTGCGCCTCACGTGCACGGGCACGCTCTATATGTGCCTTGGCCAGGAGGACGCGGCCGACTTGCGCGCACCTTTACGCTCCAACCCTGACGATACAGGGCTGCACGATGCCATCGACCAGGCCATCGCCCTTAAACCCAAGGGGCACGACTTCGTCATCGACCGGCGCGGGGCCAAGCCATCGGTCGCCCGTCACATGAGTGTCACCGGCGGATAGGCAAAACGTCTAAGTGAGCAGCTTGCGCACACTTTCGCGAACCTGATCTAGCGTGAAGGGCTTGGACAGCATCTCAACCTTAGGACCCTTGAGTTTTTGTGCGCGCTCAAGCTGGTCGGAAAAGCCCGACATCAATAGAATGCGAAGCTTCGGCTGCAATGCGTAGGCACTTTCGGCCAGCGCGACGCCATCGAGCAACGGCATCTCCACATCGCTGACAAGAAGGTCGAACGACGCCCCATCCGTTTTGACCCGCTCCAAGGCCTCGTTCCCGTCCTGCGTGACCTCGACGCTATGGCCCTCGGACTCAAGCGCTCGCTTCACAAATTCGCGTGTCGCGGCATCGTCATCTGCAAGAAGTATTCGCGCCATCGTCAATCCCTCCCCCAAGAAAGATGCCTCACTCCTTCACCACGCGTCCCACGAAGGGCAGCTCACGGTAGCGATGCGCCACGTCCATGCCATAGCCAACCACAAAAACATCTGGGCACTCGAACGCACATAAATCGGCCTCGACGCTGACTGCGCGCTTTACCTTTTTGTCGAGCAAGACGCAGGACTTGATAGTTTTGGCCCCGCGCGCCGCGATCAAATCCTTGGCGAAGGCCAACGTGCGGCCGGAATCGAGCACGTCGTCCACGATGAGAACGTTCCGGCCACGAACATCGAGATCCATGTCGCGCAGTATCGAGACCTGCCCGGAGGAAACGCGATTCTTGCGATAGCTCGACAATGTCATAAAATCGACCTCAGGCGTAAGACCAACGCGGTGGAATGCGCGAATCAGATCGGCTGCAAATACAAAGCTGCCCTTCAGGATCGCCACGACAAGAAGATTGTCGAGCTTCTCATCCGCGACCTTGACGGCGAGTTCGCCAAGACGCGCCGCGATCGCCTCAGGCGTGAAAATGACCTCAAGCTCGCTTTCCACTGCCATTCCGTGACCCATAGCCGCTTTATCCAGTTTCCTTTTCGCCCTTCCAGCGGGGCAGGATATCAGGACATTGCATCTGTACCCCAATGCTTACATAACATCCCTGGGTTGTGCACACCCTGGTGTACACGAACCCGCCACATTCGTGATCGATTTATCTCACGTCACGCATTGCACGCGGACGTCAGGGGCATCTTGTGTCTCAAACACCAACCGCAGGCCAACACTTGTGATCCGACTGTCGAACTTAGCCCTGGCCTACGATCAGGGGCACGATGTGCTCGCCGAGGTCGATTTCCATCTGCGGCCTGGCTCGTTCCACTTTCTTACCGGGCCGTCGGGCGCCGGCAAGAGTTCGCTTTTGCGTCTACTGTTCATGTCGCTGCACCCAACGCGCGGCAAAATTCACCTCTTCAATCAGGATGTGAGCCGTATCTCGAGCGCAAAACGCGCGCAGCTGCGCCGGCGCATCGGCATCGTGTTCCAGGACTTTCGCCTGCTCGATCACCTGACGACGTGGGAGAACGTCGCACTGCCACTGCGGGTCGTGGGAAAACGCGTGTCCGATTACAAGGAGGACGTCACAGATCTTTTGCAGTGGGTCGGCCTCGGCGATCGCATGCATGCCTTTCCTTCGATCCTGTCCGGCGGTGAAAAGCAGCGCGCGGCAATCGCACGTGCGGTGATTGGGAAGCCGGAGCTGCTGCTCGCCGACGAACCGACCGGCAACGTCGACCCGCAAATGGCGCGCCGACTGCTCCGCCTTTTCATCGAACTTAATCGCCTCGGCACTTCGGTGCTGATTGCCACCCACGATCATCAACTCATGCGGCAATTCAAAGCGCCGCGCTTGGAGCTGCACGAGGGCCATGTCCGGATCGTATGACAGAACCGGTGGGCGGCGCGATCATGGCTCGTCGCAATCGGCAGCCAACTTCGACCCCTATGAGGACGTGATAACGGGCATGCGCACGGGTGTCGGCTCGCACCGACATGACTACGATCAAGCCCCACCAGCGACACTTGCCTCCAGGCTGGAAGCAACTCAACAGCACGATATGCACGCACCCGCTCGCGACAAGAGCAGCCAGCGGGAACAGAAATATCCGCCGGTGGTGCCGCGCGATTCAGTCACCGGCCGCTCACTGACCCTCGTGATCTCGATCATGTGCTTCCTCGCCTCCCTCACGGCCGGCACCGTCTACATGATCAACCAATCGGCAACCGATTGGCTCAAGGACATCGCCAGCGAGGTGACCATCCAGATCGAGCCCCAGGAAAATGTCGATACGGAAAAAACGATGAAGAAGGTGCAATCCTTTTTGGAGGGCCAGGTTGGCATCACCGGCGCCAATCCGCTGAGCTTGGAAGATTCGGCCGCGCTCTTGGAACCTTGGCTCGGTCAATCCGACGCGTGGACGTCGTTGCCTATTCCGCGCCTCATTGCGATCGATATCGACCGGAGCACACCACCTAACATCGAGGTACTCAGAGCCGAGCTCGGCAAGAAATTCACTGGCGTGTCGCTGGACGATCACCGTCATTGGCAGCTCCAGATTAGAACAGTGACGCGCTCGTTCGCGCTCGGCGGTCTTGCCATTCTTCTGCTCGTTGCCGCTGCGACGACTGCCATCATCGTCTCCGCCACGCGCAGTTCGATGGCATCGAATCGTGAGATCGTGGAGGTGCTGCACTTCGTCGGCGCTACCGACCGCTACATCGCCCGGGAATTTGAAAAACACTTCCTGCAACTGGGCGTTCGGGCCGGACTTGTCGGCGCGGGCTGCGCGATGGCGGTTTTTATCACCATGCCCACGGTTATGCAGGTTCTCGGAGGGGGTACCGTAACCGGTGCGGAAATGAAACGCCTCATCGGCACTGGGGGTCTGGATGCGGCGGGCTACGCACTGCTAGGCGTCATGGTCATTGCCATCGCGGCGCTATGCATGCTGACCTCACGGTTTGGCGTGTTCCGCATTCTCAACAGCAAACCATAGCGCGTCAGCCCGGCGGAGACGCCCGCAGGGCGGGACTCGGCCCCACGCAAACCGGCGTATCAGCCCCAATTTATCGCCTAGCCCTGTCACAACACCGGCCAAATCAGATAATGTTGCAAGGTCGGTGGATTCGCAAACGCGAAGTCAACCTCTCTGAGAGACAACGATCTGAACCCGCATTCCCCAGGTAGACGCCGGATATCTGCTGCGCTAGTGGCGTAATTCCGTTATGATTCAGTCGTTTGGGGCTATGATTTGGGGGCAGTCTTGTCACACCTTGCGGGTGAAAGCGAAAACAGTCGTCTCGACCTTG
>JAAERO010000226.1 GCA_024230315.1 Hyphomicrobium sp. | reverse complement strand
ATCGCAGACGTCCTCGCCCGCATCAACGACCACCCGGCAAAGCAACTCGATGACCTGCTGCCCTGGAACTGGAAGGAGGCTCAGGCCATAGCCGCCTGATCGCGACCCTCATTCCCTGCGGTCTTCACCGGATGCATACGAAGGAGTTCATGCCGGAGCGGCTGCTAAGGCCGGAGGACTTCGAGTGAGGGGGTCCGCCTTGAACGGCATGGCTTTATAGAGCCGCGGGGCTAGGCGTCATATCACGCGTGTGTTGCATGGAGCTGCCGGCAGCATGTGGCAATGCTTGAAATCATGTCGCAATTTCTGGCAGTGCCATGCGACATAAAAAAGGGCACGAACGGCCATAAGTCTTTGAAATTGTTGGTAGCGGGACCCGGACTCGAACCGGGGACCTACGGATTATGATTCCGCCGCTCTAACCAACTGAGCTATCCCGCCACGAATGGCGTCTATAAGGAGCACGATCGGACGCTGTCAAGATCGCAGGCCTAGAGCAAGATCGTTCTTGATGAAATCGCTTGGCCTTCGCCAGGGCGGTCTCCGCCAATAACGTGAATCTTGCTCTAAATCAACAGTGTAGAGACTGATTCACGTTTCACTTGGACGCAATTCGCGCCTCCAAGTGAAACGATCAGGCTCTAAGCTCACTCGGCGGCCACTGCCCTGCGGGAAGCATCGCGCGTCTTTGTGAAGCGTAATAGAGTGAATATGCCAAGCGGGCTTAGAGACTTGCGCTCAGCAAGCTCAAGGTCTCCACTCACCATCACACGCGACAGATCGAAGACCGAGCGCCATCCGATATGTTCGGCGAAGGGGGCCATGCGCCGTTCGACCCAGCCGCGCATGCCGTGCTGCTGACTGAAATGATTGACGAGCAATACGTCCCCACCGGGCTTAGTCACGCGCGCAAGCTCACGCATGACGCGCTCAGGGTCCGGTACCACTGTCATCACAAACATAGCAACGACGGTATCAAAGGAGTTGTCGGGGAATCTTAGATCCGCCGCATCCATTTCATGCAGGCCCGTCACATTGTCTAGCTCTTCTGAATCGACGCGCTCGCGGGCCTTTTTCAGCATTTCCGGCGATAGGTCGATGCCGACAATTTCCAGATGACGCGCATAGTCGGGAAGCGACAGTCCTGTGCCGACACCGACCTCCAGCACCCGGCCTCGCGGTGCCCTATTGATCACCTCCACCGCACTATGGCGCCCTTGTACTGCGACGCGCCCAAACGTGAGGTCGTAAACAGGAGCCCAGCGGCGGTAAGCGTCCCGGACCGCGCCCTCATCAATCCGGCCGATGCCGACAATGCGACCGTGAGCTTTCTCCAGCCGCCCGGATTGCCCCCGGAACTCGGTACGAGACATCATTTTCATTGGGGTACTCGCTCCTTCATCAACGCGACCCGGTTATTCTTTTAACTCTTAGCATCGCTCAGCAACCCTTGAGCCGCTCCCTCACTTGCCTCGCACCCGTATTGTCACAGCCGAGCGTGCGCGCGATAAATCCACCACCTAGCACTCGAGCCTCAGCATCGCCATTTGCATAGAACACGCAGGCTTGACCTGCCGCGACCCCGTCCTCGCCGTTACCCAGTGCAACCCTTACCGTCCCGTCGCTTTCCGCAAATAGGGTAGCTGGCTGCGGCGGCTGCGACGAGCGAATACGCGCAAAGATCGAAAACCCCTCAGCAGCAACCTCCGACAATGGCTCATCTCCAAGCCAATTGGTCTTACTAAGGATTAGGCCCGTGGTACGCAAGGACTCGCGTGGTCCCACCACGACCTCATTGCGTTCAGAATGGAGCCGCACAACGTAGAGCGGATGGGCCCCGGCGATCTTGAGCCCGCGGCGCTGCCCAATCGTGTAATTGATGATGCCATCATGACGGCCGAGGAGGCGGCCATCAACGTGCACGATGTCGCCGGGCTTCACTGCGTCGGGCTTTAACCGCTCAATGACGCCAGTATAGCGTCCGGTCGGCACGAAGCAGATATCTTGACTGTCAGCCTTCTCCGCAACCGCCAGGCCCAGCTCGCGGGCGAGTTCGCGCACTTGCGCCTTGGGCAACGCGCCCAACGGGAACCAAAGATGGTGCAACTGTTTGCGGGTGGTGGCAAACAGGAAATAGCTCTGGTCGCGCTCAGCGTCCACGGCGCGCAACAACTCGGGTCCGCCAGGCCCATCGTGGCGCTGGATATAGTGTCCCGTGGCCAGGATGTCAGCGCCGAGTTTCCTTGCTGTTTCCAGCAAGTCGCGGAATTTGATCTGCTGATTGCACGTGACGCAGGGAATAGGCGTCTCGCCGGCCATGTAGCTCTCCGCAAACGGGTCCATCACGGCCTCGGCGAACCGGCTTTCGTAATCGAGCACGTAGTGCGGAATGCTGAGGGCGTGCGCAACGCGACGTGCATCGTGGACATCTTGGCCGGCACAGCAATTACCCTTGCGACCCGCAGCCTGCCCGTGGTCGTAAAGTTGCAGGGTAATCCCAATGACATCGTGGCCGGCACGCTGCATTAGTGCTGCGACCACGGAAGAATCGACGCCGCCAGACATCGCGACCACGACGCGAACCGGCGCCGCTGCGGAGCAGTCGATAAACTTGGTAAACGATATGTTTGCGAGCGAACTCGTCATCTCGTTGCCATGCACCATTTTCTTAAGACCGCCTGTGCGTCCACGAAGGTTCGCTTTTTAACGCTGTTATTGGCAGCCGCCAACGTCCAAGGCCCATTTCTGGCACAAAATTAGGGCCTGAGCGGTCTTTAACGCAAGTCGTGCGTGGTGCGGCATGAGCTGCCTAGCGGGGCCGCAAACCGGCGTCCGTTAGGCATTCCCAAGTAAAAGTAAAGGCGGCCGGAGACAATCCCGCACACGTATTTATGTTACGTTTACTCAATAGGTTAGGTCGTTCTTAATCGTGTTGCGCTATCACGAAGAACGGGTCAGCGAGTGTGTAATGAGTATCATGACCGAACAACAAATGAGAGCGCGGGTGCGCTATGTCATCGGGCCCTATGGGAGCCCGTTGACGGTTGCCGACCTTCCTCCCCAAAATACGAAGCGTTGGGTCATCCGCCGCAAGGCGGAGATCGTGGCAGCTGTTCGCGGCGGCCTGCTCAGCATTGAAGAAGCCTGTGAGCGTTACAAGCTGACGGTAGACGAGTTCCTGTCCTGGCAGCGCTCGATCGACAAACACGGGCTTCCAGGGCTGCGCGCCACACGTATTCAAGATTACCGGGAGTGAGAAGGGCTTCACCTATTTGAGCGCCTTGAGCCTGTGGCTCTTGGCGTTACGTCCTGTATAGGTGAATACAGTTTTTTAGGCGCCCGTGCGTCGATGTCAGGTCGCGCAGGCCCCGCGGGTTTTCCGTGCTGGAATTTCGCTCATGAATGACGATTTTCGCTTTGCTGACTTTGGCTGGGGGCTCGGCATCGGCGTGATAGACGTATCCGTCCCTAAGTGGGCCAGCCTTTCCAAACCAGCAGGCCAAGGCCCCACGCGCCACGCGGGCATAAATGTCCGTCGGAGTCCCGACGATCGGGGATTCGTGCAACGACCCGGTGCTCTCCGGCGCCAGCTCAGAAAGGTTCAAACCCGAGCATCCGCCTAATACCAGGCAGACCGTGGCGCCGGTGTTGAAACTGATGAGGCCCGCTCGCAGCATTGTGTTTGATCTGATTAGAGCTTGGTCCCAATAACATGCGCAGGCAGCCACCTGTGCAATGCTCTAGGCAACGCCATCCATCGCGAGTTTGGTTGGCACGCGGACGTGGCGAACACAAGAGTGTCTTACAGCGCGGAATTGGGGCAGGCAGAGTTGTGCAAGGAAATGGCCGCAGCGGAACGGCCAGCCTAGCGCAGAATGGCGCCGGCTGAGCGCTCTGCACGCCGGCGATTGCGCAGCTCCTCGCGCGTTGCAGGCGCATCGGCAAGGGTCAGCTGCTCCAGCGCCTCGTCGCGCTCACGCTGAGCTGCTTCGAGCTTGGCCATCAGTCCGGCCACGGAGCTGTGGAGGTTGTCGCGGCGCTGGCCCGCAGACCTAGCGAAGGTCGAATAGGCAAAATGGGCGGGATCTTTAACCCCCGTACGCTCTTCCTCAGCCTTGACCTGCCGGTCAAGGTCATTTGCCATGCCCTCAAACTCGCGGATCATATGCTCAAGTTCGGCCACTTTTCGCGCTTTCTCGTCTGCTTCAAAGCGCTTCAGTCTGACCGCTGCCTCACGTGACTTCATGGTTCGAAACCCCGTACTCACTCGAACTCTCTCTGGCGCACCAACAAAGAACCCTGCCAGGACCTGCCCCGAGCGCCTTTCCGAGCCATCCCTGCCCCCGCTCCGCACCGGCATCGCGAAGGCCTATTTGAGAGGGCAGCAAGCGGCCCCCGCGTTCTTCGCACCAAATCTGACATACATCCATTAAGTTGCGGTAAAGCAACGCAAAGATCGTGCTCTTTAAAATAGTACGGATCGGGCGAGAAAAAAGACCTCAGCCTCTAGGGCCGATTCGCGAATTCTGTTACCTCTTGATTCGTAAGCACTTTGGGCTTGAACGGCGCAGTCTATATCGCTCGGACCACCGGTCCAATCGCGAAGCAGGGGCAGTTGTCGAGACCGCTCGCGGTGTTAGAGGGTACGCAAGCACATTTTTAGTTGGGTTGGCGCGGTCTCTTGGCCGCGAACGCTGTCTTTGTGCCGGCAGCGAGCAATGTCGCATGTCTCGCGTCTGCCGGTGCAAAGGAGTTGCAACGGGGAAGTGTGTCGCCATGGTGTTTGTGTTGGGGCGATGCGCAAGACTTAATTAGGGTTTGTTAACTTATGACGGGTAGCTTCGTAACTAACACTTAGCCATGAGAGAAAGCGGGCAATCTCTTCGGCTCAACGAACGCGCCGCAGGCGGCAGGCAAAAGGAACGATCATGAGAGTTCTTTTGATCGAGGATGATAGCGCAACGGCACAGAGCATTGAACTTATGCTCCAGTCCGAGGGCTTCAATGTTTACACGACCGACCTCGGGGAAGAGGGCGTAGACCTCGGAAAACTCTACGATTACGATATCATATTACTCGATATAAACTTGCCAGACATGAGCGGCTATGAGGTTCTCAAGACTCTGAGGATCGCCAAGGTCGGTACACCCATTCTTATTCTTTCGGGGCTTGCCGGCATTGAAGACAAGGTGCGCGGCCTGGGCTTCGGCGCCGACGACTACATGACCAAGCCCTTTCATAAAGACGAGCTGGTCGCCCGTATCCATGCCATCGTACGCCGCTCCAAGGGCCATGCGCAGTCGGTCATCGAGACCGGCACTCTGCGGGTTAACCTCGACACGAAGACCGTCGACGTTAATGGCCAGCGCGTGCACCTTACCGGCAAGGAATACCAAATGCTCGAGCTGCTCTCACTGCGTAAGGGCACCACGCTCACCAAGGAGATGTTCCTCAATCATCTCTATGGTGGCATGGACGAGCCCGAGCTCAAGATCATCGACGTCTTCATCTGCAAGTTGCGCAAGAAGCTGCTGGCCGCCACCGGAGGCCAGCACTACATCGAGACGGTTTGGGGCCGCGGCTACGTGCTTCGCGATCCCAGCGACGACACAATAGCTGCCGCCTAACGCCGACACACGCAACGTAACGCAATTGCTTTCGGGAGCCCTTGGGCTCCCGATTTACTTTTACCAATCCTTTCGCCTTTAGCATTACTGCCGAAAGCAGACTTTCCTCGCTTGGCACGTTGCAGTTGACTTGTTCTGCACCCTGACATTGAAGTGGTTGTTGCGGGAGCTAAGAGGGCACCAACCAATAAGTTAGTTCAAAGTTGAACTGCTGATATTGAGGTGATCTGAGTAAACCCGCATTCCCCAAGTAGACGCCGGATTTCTGCTGCGCTACTGGCGTAATTCCGTTACGATTCAGTCGTTTGGGGCTATGATTTGGGGGCAGTCTTGTCACACCTTGCGGGTGAAAGCGAAAACAGTCGTCTCGACCTT
>JAAERO010000225.1 GCA_024230315.1 Hyphomicrobium sp. | reverse complement strand
ACAACCTGACAGCACCACACCAACCGCCGAAAACAAGAAGGCCCCTTTAGCTAAAGGGGCCTTCCTGCTTCAACCGCCCCTACATCAGCTGGCCTAATGTTACTCCGCCACGGTGGCCGGTTTTTACTCCGCCGTTGACAGGTGGGGCCTCCTCCATGAACGGGATCAGCGCCAAGTCCTCTGCACCTTCGATATCCGCCTTGAGCGCGTCGATCCGCTCGAAGCCATGCTCCTTGACGAGTCCAAGGAGTTTTCGCACCGGCAAACGCATCACACGGCGCTCGCCTCTTCCCCTGCGATTGAGATTGAGCGAGGTGTACCCAAAATTGTTGAGATCGACCGCAAATTCGGCGACCTCCTCGCGATCCGTAACCGCGACGGCCGCAATTCTGATGTTCAGCCCATTCAGCGCTATATTCTCGCGAAGCCGTGCCAGCATGGTGTCTTGTGGCTCTATCGCCAGGATCCGCGCGTCCGGTCCTGCGAGCCTGCTAACAAAAATGGAATACGCGCCGACGTTGGCACCGAGATCGACGAACTGGAATTCGGACCGTACGACGGACCGTAGTATCTCAAGTTCCTCGGGATCGAAGAATTGTGGCGTTACCATCAGGCGCCGCTCGCACGCGTTGTCCCGAAGTCGAAGCCGCATGCGCTGCCCGAGTACGGTCACATCGATCGGTTGGGACGACGTCGCTTGAAGCAAAAAACGGAGCCAGCCAGAAAATCGCATTCGGGCCAGTTTCTCGGAAGGCGACGGCCGATGTTGCGACCCGCATTTTGCAGTTGGTTGGGCGGAAAGGTTCCGAACGGCTGAATAGACGTCATTGTTTTCAAAGCGATTGTAGATGTGACGCGCGCACTTGAATGCGCGGAAACAGGATCAAAATTCCCATCGAAGCGGCGCATTGATGACACGATGGTGACGCGACGTCGATAAGTGAGGAATGATTCTGCGACGACTGCTGCCACAGGGCTACCTCCTCCAAAGAGGACATGGGCCTCAAGTGCCATATAGTCAGTGGTCAGATAACAGAGACGAACGGCCCCTGAAGCACCATGCCCACAGGTTTGGCAGCCGCCTGTAAAGCCCACAAACTTGTGAAGTAGGTCGAGGGGTAACTGTGTAACGAAATCGCCACGGCGACGTACTTTATTACGATTGGCACGAGCGGCCCTGACCACCGAAGCTCTAATGCGGCGAAAAATCCGCTAAGTCCCGTAAGTTCCAGCCTGGGAGAGACCCTTATGTTTAACCGTCGAGATTTCGGCCTTGCTGGTATCGCCCTCATCGCTGGCGCTGCAGGATTGCGCGCAGCAAACACTCACGCAAAAGAGGAGACGATGACAGGACCGTCGGAGATGACTTTCGAGATCACCAAGACCGAAGAGGAGTGGCGCAAGATCCTGATGCCGGAGCAGTTCCACGTGCTGCGCAAGCAAGGGACTGAGCGCGCGGGCACCAGTCCACTCGACAAAATCTATGATCCCGGCACCTTCGTGTGCGCCGGCTGCGAGCTGCCGGTATTTTCCTCAGAAACGAAGTTCAACAGTGGCACGGGTTGGCCTAGCTTCCACGAGCCTCTCGAGAATGGCATTGGCACCTCGACAGACAGAAGCTTCTTCATGATGCGCACTGAGGTGCACTGCCGGCGTTGCGGCGGGCATCTGGGTCACCTGTTCAACGACGGCCCTCCGCCAACGGGCCTGCGCCACTGCATGAACGGCGTGGCCATGAAGTTTGTCCCGGAAACGAAAAGCACAACAGGCTGAGCGGAGGAGCCGCGGCTGCGAACCGAGGCTCGCAACGTAGAGTGCCCGGCAAGCAAGACCTCAGCAGCAACCGTCGCGCTGCCTGGATTGACCTTGCTCTCGCCGGGATCGTCATCGCGTTTGGCAAATTCGCAGATCACCTCACCTAGCATTTGGAAATGACCATGACCCGCATAGTCTCGTTGTTCATAGCCTTTGCCGTGCTTGTCGCAGGTGGTGTTTTCTTTTTCGCGCAACAATCACCCGTCACGTCGCCTGCTGCCGCGCAATCACAAGAGGGATTGGAGGTCGCGACATTCGCCAGCGGCTGCTTCTGGTGCACCGAGTCGGATTTCGACAAGGTCGATGGCGTCAAAGAGACGATCTCGGGCTATCTGGGTGGTAAGACCGAGAACCCAACGTATAGGCAGGTCTCGTCGGGACGGACGGGCCATGCCGAGGCCGTACAGCTCAAATACGATTCCAAGGTCGTCAGCTACGACAAGCTGCTCGACTTTTACTGGCGTCACGTCGATCTGCTTGATGGCAGCGGCCAATTCTGCGACCGCGGCAATCAGTATCGGCCGGCGATCTTCACCCACACGCCTGGGCAGAAAAAGCTCGCACAGGAGAGCAAGACGGCGCTGGACAAAAGCGGCCGCTTCGACAAACCGATCGCGGTGGAGATCGTGGAGGCGGACACGTTTACACCGGCGGAGGATTACCACCAGAACTACTATGAGACAAACTCACTGCGTTACCGCTACTACCGCCACGCATGCGGTCGCGATGCCCGCCTGAAGCAGCTTTGGGGCGATAAGGCAACGCACTGAGGCAAAGCATCGGACCCACTAGAGCAAGATCGTTCTTGATGGAAACCGCTTACCAAGTCGGGGAGATCTCCAGCAAGAACGTGAATCTTACTCTCAATCAAGAGTGTAGAGACTGATTCACGTTTCACTTGGAACGACACAAGCGTTTCCAAGTGAAACGATCAGGCTCTAGGTCCGACGCTCAATTCCAATAACGAGTGGCCTACTCCGCGGCCTGCTTGTGTGCAGCGAGCACCTGATCGGCGAGCCGGCCGGTCAACTCGGCCAGATGGTCAAACGTCGCCGTGTAGGTTCCCACGCCCGCCGTTGCCGACCTCAAATCAACGATCAGGTTGTCCATCTCAACCGCCGGGATCTGCGCCTGCACAGCGTCCCAACCCTCCCATCCTTCCCGCGCATCGAAGCCGAGGATCTGGCCGCGCCGCTGCGAGATAATGGCGTTGATTCGCGCGGTTGCCTCAGAAGGCACGGTAATCTCGACCGCCATGATCGGCTCCAACAGAACAGGTGAGCACTTCGGCATGCCCTCCGACATGCCAATGCGCCCGGCTTGACGGAAGGCCATGTCGGAAGAGTCGACTGAATGATAGGAGCCATCCATCAGCGTGACGGAAACGTCCACCACGGAAAACCCAAGTGGCCCGTGCCGCAAGTATTCCTTAACGCCGATCTCGACTGACGGGATGAATTGGCGCGGCACCACTCCACCGGTGATTTTCTCACCGAATTGGAAGCCCCCTCCACGCGGCAGTGGCTGGATATCGAGTACCACATCGCCGAACTGGCCGTGGCCGCCCGACTGCTTCTTGTGGCGCCCGCGCACCTCGACGCCCTTGCGGATCGTCTCCTTGTAGGGGATGAGGCGTGCCTGGCGTTCAACCGCCACGCCATACTTGCTCTGTAGCCGCTCTGATGCGACGCGCAGGTGCATCTCGCCCTGACCAAGCAGAAGCATCTGATGGGAGTCGGCGTTTATCTCAACACGCAACGAGGGGTCTTCCTCCATCAGCTTGCCGAGCGCCGCCGTCAGCTTCACCTCGTCCTTGCGGTCCTTGAGGCCAAGACCAATCCCAAACACAGGTTCAGAATTCTGAGGGCCTGCGATCTGCACGATGCCTCCCTTATCCGCACTGATGGTCTCACCGCTCTTGATCGCCTCCAGCCGCCCAAACGCAACCGTATCGCCGGCCTTGGCGGGCCCACGCTTCCCCGGCTCCTCGCCACGTACCGCGAAGACGCCAGCAATGCGCTCGTCAGCGCCCGACGCACCGACGACCGTTGTGCCATCAGCAATCTCGCCTGTCAGCACGCGAGCCAACGTCAGTTTTCCGCCGTGCGTGGTCTGCACTGTCTTGAATACGTAGGCTGAGGACGCCGCATTCTCCACTTTGAGCCGGCGCGCCGTTTCCTCAACGGATGGGACCTCATGGCGCAGCGCTTTCAGCAGGCGCACGATGCCATTCCCGTTCTGGGCTGATCCCAGCAGTACCGGACAGATCAGCCCCTTTCGCAAATCGCTCGCCAGGTCGTCAAAGACCTTGTCGCGCTCAGGCACTACGTCGGAAAGAAGCTGCTCCATCAACTCGTCGTCGTAGTCGGCGAGCTGCTCCAACATATGGAAGCGCGCTTCATCTAAGCGCTCGTTGATCGATGTGGGTATCTCGATGATCTCGGATGGGGCTTGCGTGCGATAAACGTAAGCGCGTTCCGACGCCAAGTCGATGAAGCCCGTGGCAACGCCGTTTTCCCAAATCGGAATCTGGCGCAGCACGAGTGGCTTCTTGCTCGCCGGCTGCAATATGGGAATGAGCTCGCGCACCGGAATTTCCGAAGCATCGATTTTGTTGAGGAACAGAAGGTGGGGGATGCCGCGATCTTCAAGCCGCTTCAAGATCAATTGCAGTGCTGGCACGCGCTTGGCATCGGGCTCGCAGACAACGACGGCAGCATCACACGCGGTAAGCGCAAGCGCACCTTCATACTGGAATTCGATGGAGCCCGGACAGTCGATAAAAGTAAAGCTGTCGTCGAGAAAGCTGACGTCAGCAAGATTGAGCGAAACGCTCATACCGTGGGCGCGGGCCTCAGAGTTTCCGTCACCGACGGTCGTCTTGTCTGCGATTGTACCGGCCCGGGTAACACCTCCGGAACGGGCGAGAATGGCCTCGAGAAGTGTGGTCTTGCCGCTTGAGTACGGGCCGATCAGTGCGATGCAGCGGGAGCTTTGGCCCCCAATCGCTCCCGATCTTGGGCCTCCAGACTGCCCCATGGGTTCCTCCTCTTGATTGGAGGCGCGCGCGTGCGAAAGCCGCGCATCTCGCGCCTCGGGAGGAGCACGACAGGCCTATGTTTGCGCTGCACATGGCCCAGCGCAAGCCCTCTTGCGATAACCTACGAATTTTCTTGAACAGTTTCGCACTCATGAAGTCGTTCGCAAATGCAATATTGCGCTGCACAACACTTTCCAAGAATAGCGTCGGCGAAATTTATCGTCCGCAAGGAAAATTACTTGATCGAAGGTATTTTTACAGCAATATCTGTTTGTCGTGGTTCTGGCGGGCGATTTCAACGCAACAGGGCTCGCGACACCGGCCTGGTGGATCCCGACCCACGAGGCAAGAGGCGGGCAATGAGTATCAAGACGCTGATGTCGGCGGCTCACGCTGCGGGGTTTGCAATGGCGGCCGAGGACCTGGCCGAACCGCCACCGCCGGTCATGCAAGCAAAGCCGGAGCGGGCGACTGTTCCAGCCCGCATACCACAGTCACTTCCTGCTCTCGTTCCACGTCCTGCACCCATTCGGCTTGAAATACTAAGAGCGCAAAGAGCGCTACGCCGTTTCCGGCTACGTATGTGGCTTGCGGCGGGTGCTTGGGGCGGACGCGCCACGGCCTGAGGGTACCCCTCAGCCCAACAACCATGTGGCGATCAGCTCGGTCGCCACGACAACCAAACCCGCGCGCCAGAAACGACACGTTTTGCACGGGAGCTGGGCATGCTGCCGGATGTTCATCGGGCGTTTCCACTCCTACCGCTAGCCGGACTCCAACAGAGCGCATATAATAGCGCCTTTCGAAGGCACACATTGCGCTGGCGTCAGCTCAAATTCGCGCAAAAGCGCTGTATGCGCCTGCATGCCTCCTCAAGGTGTTCCTTCGACGTAGCGTAAGAGACGCGGAACGCGGGGGAACCCGCAAAAGCTGCTCCATGGACCACCGCAACGCCCTCTTCCTCGAGAAGCGCAGTGGCAAAATCCTCATCGTTCGCAATCATAATGCCTGATGCGCTCTTCTTACCGATGGCGCCCGCGCAGCTCGGATAAACGTAGAAGGCGCCGCTGGGTTGGGGACATTGAAGCCCATTAGACTGGTTGAGCATGCTTACGACGAGGTCGCGCCGATCAACGAACATTGCGTTGTTCTGAGCGATGAAGTCCTGGGGGCCGTTCAACGCTTCCACCGCCGCCCATTGCGTAATCGAGCAGGGGTTCGAGGTCGACTGCGATTGCAGCTTGCGCATGGCCTTGATGAGTGGCTCAGGCCCCGCTGCATAGCCGATCCTCCAACCCGTCATGCAATAGGCTTTGGAAAGCCCGTTCATCGTCAGCGTGCGCTCAAAGAGTCGCGGCTCGACAGCGGCGGGTGTGGCAAAGGAGAATCCGTCAAAGATCAAGTGCTCGTAGATATCATCGCTCAAGACCCAAACCTGCTTGTGACGGACGAGCACGTCGGTGATCGTCTTGATGTGTTCCTTCGAATATGCCGCGCCCGTGGGGTTAGACGGAGAATTGAAAATGAACCATTTTGTTTTCGGCGTGATCGCCTTCTCAAGCACCTCAGGTCGTAACTTGTAACCGTCCTCGGGCCGCGTTTCAGCGAAGACGGGCTTTGCATCCGCCAACAAAACTATATCGGCATAGGAAACCCAGCAGGGCGCCGCCAGAACGACTTCGTCGCCTGGATTGAGCGTCGTCATCAGCGCATTGTAGATTACCTGTTTGCCGCCGGTTCCGACAGAGACCTGAGTGGTCTTGTAATCAAGCCCATTGTCCCGAGCGAATTTGGTGACGATTGCAGCCTTGAGCTCGGGGATTCCATCAACGTCGGTGTACTTTGACTTGCCCGCTTCTATGGCGCGGATAGCGGCCTCCTTGATATTTTCCGGCGTATCGAAATCGGGCTCTCCCGCTGACAGCGAGATGATGTCTCGCCCCGCTGCCTTGAGCTGCCGGGCCTTGCTCGAAATTGCAATGGTCGGAGAAGGTTGAATTCGATTGATGCTGTCAGAGATGAAGCCCATGACGACCAGCCCTTTCGTGAAAAACGCGCCGCCCCTTGAGCGCACAAAACGGCGCGGACCCTATGCTGAGCCGCAGCCGAATTCAATATGAAGCAATAACTGTGTTCAACAACGCGTGCTCTGAACCCGCATTCCCCAGGTAGACGCCGGATATCTGCTGCGCTAGTGGCGTAATTCCGTTATGGTTCAGTCGTTTGGGGCTATGATTTGGGGGCAGTCTTGTCACACCTTGCGGGTGAAAGCGAAAACAGTCGTCTCGACCTT
>JAAERO010000224.1 GCA_024230315.1 Hyphomicrobium sp. | reverse complement strand
TAAAGCGTTCCCGAACCACCTGTCATCACAGCAGCATTCACAGCCAGATCATTACCGGCATCCAAGGTGATGTTGCCTGTGCCACTAACCACCGCTGCGTTGGCAAAAACATTTTGAGCAGCTTCCAGTAGCACATCACCAGCACCACCCACTGATACACCTGGCCCACCAGAACCAATCGTCAGCGAACCAGCCTGAGACACCAGTTTGATTGGCCCGTCAGTATCAGTACTCAGTCCCTCAAGAGAAGACATTGTACGATCTGCGCTAACACCATCAGTTGTGCTATTGAAGTTCACTCGAACTACTGACTCGATGTCCACCGCCACTGCGTCTACCGTCGTGACCGTCACATCGTCTGTCTCGGAAAGATAGATCCCTGAGTCGGAACTAACCGCCAGAGTCGAAACAGTGATGTCGATCGCATTGCTATTCGCATCCGCGTTGATATTCCCTGTGTCGCTGCCACCGATCAAGCCGCTATCAGCACGAAGAGAAAGGTTGTCGGCGGTGACATTCAGTAAACCGGCATTCGC
>JAAERO010000223.1 GCA_024230315.1 Hyphomicrobium sp. | reverse complement strand
TGAACGCATAAAACAACCTCGCCTGATCCGTCGTTTTCCGTCCCATCATCGCCGTGCCCTCCGATCCCTGCCTCTCAAACAGGAATCAGCGTTCGCACCAATGATCAACCGACTTTTTCAACACATCGGCACTTGGCGGACATTGGCGGCCAAATGGTTCTACTGTTTGAGCAGGGCGTTGAGGTCTTTGACCGTTGCTGTGTCATTGTAGACGCCCGCGCCAACCTCGTAGGGCTGGCCCTTGACGCTCAGCATATAGGACAGCTTGCGGGAGATCTTCTTGGCGTAGGTCAAGTTTTTATCGCCCTCAACCTTGACGGGCTTCCACCACATATATTCGACCCAACCGCCGCCGGGGCGCGCCGCCGCCTGACACAGTTCGGGGCCGACCACCTTGCCTGTCGCATCCTTGTCCGCATCGAGTCTCTTGTTTCTGGTTGCCGGAATGGGATGGGCTATGTCCGCAATGCCAGCGGCGCAATCGTAGACGAAGACGTAACTGCCTTTCAAGACGAAGGGCGAGTCGGCGCTGTCGAAGACCTTAAGGCCGCTCTTGCCGTTCTTGGCGAGATAGGCTGCAGCTTCCTTGACCTTGGCGATCACGTCCTGCGGCGTCGCCGCCTCTTCGGCGGATGTCTGCGGCACCGCCCAAGCCAACACCACCGTAAGCGTCAACGCAATCGTCAAATGCCTGATCATCATGTCCTTTCCTCCAGTCCTAGTGAGGCAGCCAGACGCGTCTGCCGGCCCTTTTGTGTTGTCCGGCGGACAGGACAACCGGCGCCATCTAAGACCAGAAAGATTTCCTCTGGTGTTGACCGTTCAAGCGTACGCCGATCGACCGTTCGTGTCATTTGGTTGGATCTTCGATGACCTGTGTTTGATCGGATTGGCGTCGAACGCCCTCGATGTCCGCTCAGGGTCAACACGATCCCTTCCCGGTGCAGTGGGCGAGGCGCGGCTGTCGCGAAAAGAGTCCGGGTGCCGCGCCTATTTCTTCCGGAAAGCATCCAGGCTGACGATCTGGGCGCCGCCGTTGTCCTGGCACGGCTTCGCCCCTCTTTACGCTGCATGACTTCGTCATGACGCCGGGACGACATTGCGGGTGGGTTGACGTTCGCCAACAGCTTATGCGGCGGAGTGACCTGGGTCCCGCCCCATCGTTTCACACATGTCATGCCGGCACTTGTTGCCGGGATCCAAAGTGCAGCACGTGTGGATGGATGGATCCCGGGGACAAGCCCCGGGATGACAGCGGCTGCCTGTGCACTTCGCCGTGCGGCTCCTTTCGAATTCCCCGACTTCATATTAAGCTGCCCGCAGGGTCAGCGAATTGCCGATCCCGGGGTGTCGTAACCCCATCGGTGGCGGCTGGCAACAGCCGCAATGATGCCTCCTCAACCTTAGGGTCGGGGAGGCAATGGCGCATGTCCAGGGCCAACCCTCCGGGGAGCCGCCTAAAGGCTATTGCAGTCGTCCACCGACGGCTTGCGACTCCCCGGCTACCAGAGGTTTCTCCCTCGATGGCCGTTTTCGTTTGAAATGAAAACGGGGGGGTGCGTTCACATGGACGACTATCATTTCTGGCAGGATTTTTTTGACACCTACCAATCCCTGTCGGACGGAACGAAGGCCCTTTGGCTGATCGTGCCGGCAGCGTTTCTGCTGGGTCTTATCGCACTCGTCATGCGCCACCGCGTCGCCCTTGAGGACGCAAAGAACGGTATGCGCGGCGACCTCGTCTACACGATCCACCGCGATGGCGACGACAAGCTCCGCGTCTATCGGCACGGCCGGCGTTAGACCGCGAACCCGCTTTGCTGGTGCTGGAGGAGCCAAACAGGGGGGATGCGAAGCATGGCTCGGCCGTGACGCGGGGGTGATGTTGTGGGTGGGGAGGGGCGGGGATAAGTTGGTTATGGTGGCGGGAGGTTGCTTTGACGTGGTCGTCAACCCGTGGGTAGGCGCCATGTCCACTTTCGGGGGTAAAGCGGACATCCGCAACACACGCTCTCATGACTGCTTGTGACCCTGGCTGTGTAAAAACGCGTGGCCTGCTATGATTCTCTTGCTGAATCGGCGGGGGAATTCATGAAGCGCTTCATTGCAGGGACGGATCGCGGGCAATCGACGCTGTTGCCCGAATG
>JAAERO010000222.1 GCA_024230315.1 Hyphomicrobium sp. | reverse complement strand
CGCTGGAACGGACGGCCACGCTGCCATGACTGCGACAGCGATGACGTCTGGTCAGAGCGCGGCGACACGCTTTACGAATGCGCCCGGTGCGGCCACCAGACAAGCCTAACATCGGGTACGCTGTTTCACGGCACACGCAAGCCGCTGCGGCTCTGGTTCCGGGCGATCTGGGAAATCTGCGCTTACTCCATCAGACGCCGCATGTTCTGAGCAGCTAGCCTCGTGCTCTACCCGCCAAGATCGGCCCCGACGATCCACCACTGAGGATGAACCGCTTTCAGGGCACCAACCGCAGCGTCAACCGCCGCTCCACTTTCAAAAATACCAAAACACGTTGGCCCCGCGCCGGACAGCCCCGCATAAGCGCACCCCTCCGCGACCGCGAGTGTTGCGCGTACTGTCTCGATCTCTGGGACAACCGCCACCGCCGCGGGCATCAAGTCGTTGCCGTGCTCGCGCATGAAGACGAGGAGGGCGGCGGCATCTCGAAAGGGGCCAGGAGCTTGCGTCGCGCGGCGCGTTTCACGCGCGGGGGGCGCGGCGAGCCGTGAGAACACTTGAGCGGTCTTATCCGCCGGCGCCGGCACCAGCGGATTGACAAGGACCGCCGGCAAGCGCGGCAAACCATGCAGCGTTCTTATGCTCTCGCCCATCCCCGTCACGAACGCAGGCGTGTCAGCCAGACAGACCGGCACATCGGCGCCCAGTGAGGCTGCGATGGCGCCCCAGTCGAGCACCTCAGCGTATGCCGGATTGATGCCGCGGACGGCACGCAGAACCGCTGCGGCGTCCGCCGAGCCACCACCCAGTCCCGCCGCCACTGGAAGGTGCTTTTCGAGCACAACGCTCCCAAGCTCAATCCGCGGCTCGGCCTGGGCCAAACGTGCAAGTGCGGTCGTGATGAGATTGTCGCCGCCGATTGCCGCAGCGAAGGGGCCAGAGACGCGCAAAGAGGTCTTACTGCCCGGCACAAGCCGGACGACGTCGCCGAGGCCGGCGGCAAAGACAATGAGGCTTTCGATCTCGTGGTAACCGTCCTGACGGCGGCCCGGGACCTTCAGGGTAAGGTTGACCTTCGGCCGTGCCGTCTGGGTGATCACGGACATTGAAAGGGGCCCTTCACACGCTGCATGCGGAGCGCGATGTCGACGCGCGCCGCGGCGCGATCGTTGCTTGTGCAGGGCTACTCGACAATTGCCGAGGGTGGCGTGAGCTTCGATTCCTTGCGCGGCTTCTGCCGCTTGTTGGCCCCTGCCTTGTCAGACTTAGTCGGAATCTGCGCTTGCACTTCGGGCGGTAGACCTTCGGCAAGCTTTTTCTTGATCTTCTCAGCGTTCTCCGGCTCTGGATCGAGTGTGAGCGACTGGTCCCACTGGTATCGAGCTTCACGTTCACGACCAACCCGCCACAGCGCATCACCCAGATGATCGTTGAGAACCGGATCCTCAGGCCTAAGCTCAACGGCGCGTTCCAGAAAGCTTGCCGACTGCTTGAAGTTACCGAGTTTATAGTGCGCCCACCCTAGGCTATCGACGATGTAGCCGTCGTCGGGCTTCAGGGCGACGGCTTTCTCAATCAGGGCCATGCCTTGCTTGAGGTTGCGATTCTGATCAACCCAACTGTACCCCAGATAGTTCAGCGTCAACGGCTGGTCTGGAAAGAGCTTCAGCGCCTTTTGCAGATCGACCTCGGCCAAGGGCCAATTCTTTGTGCGCTCATAACATGTGCCGCGCGAGTAGTAGAAACTCCAATGGCGCTTTTCGAGACGCTCCGGCAGAAGATCAATGGCACGTGAATAATAATCTACCGCTTCGTCGAAACGCTTGCGGGAACGCATGATGTTTCCAAGCGCATCGAGCGGTCTAATGTCGGTGGGGTTTGTGGCGGCAAGCTTGTCGAGTACCACCTGCGCCTCATCTACCTTGTCGAGCGAATTGAGGTCGAACGCTTTGCGGATGTCGATTGAGTCCTGCAGTGGTGTGCCCGGGGGGATGCGGTCGTAAGCGGCGATCGCATCGTCGTAGCGGCGCGAGGCCTCATACGCGTTGGCGAGAGCAGCGAGCGCAAAAGCATGGTCCGGCTGCAGGTAGAGAGCCATCTGCAGATATAAGATGCCCATGCTCAACCCACCTTCGCTGGTGAGAGCTTCGCCCAGACCGTAAAACACTTCCGTCAAACCGTCTTCTGGCGTCTTTATGAGCAACGAGATCTTTTCTCCAGCCTCGATTTTGTCAAGCAGGTCGCGCGCAAGCGGATGTGGCTCACGTTGCGCCTGATCTATCTGTTGTCGAAGAATAGATTTCGCCCGTTTGATATGACCGTAATGGGCCGCGTGGCGGGCATATGCCAGCGCGGTTCTGAGTGTGCGGTTAGCCTCTTCGTAGGTACGCTCGAAAGCGGCGGCGGCTTCTTTTTGCCGGCCAGCGACGTCGGCAATCAACGCATTATGGTAATTCAAGTAGAACTGCGCCCATTCGGCCTGCTTTGGCAAATTGAGCAGCTTGAGCGCCTTCTTGGTGTTGCCCCGGGCAACCTCTGTCCAAGCGCGCGCGAGCGTACTTGTCAGCTCACCGATGGGACCTTCGCTCGCAGTTTCAAAATTCTTCTCGGCCTTCGAGTAGGACTGTGACTTGAACGCGTCCAACCCCAGAAGGAGGTGCGCTATTCGTTGCGTCTTACCCTCATTGGCCGCAATCAGTTGTCTGGCCAGCGGAACAGCGCGCTGCCAGTTCGCCTCAAGCACCTCGACTTGAAAGCTTTGCTCCAGCAACACTTCGTTTTTCGGGTCGGTCGCAAGCGCATTGCGGTAGAATAAAGCGGCGCTTTTTGCATCGTTTGCGCTCTTTGCGAGATTGGCGGCGAGGTAGCTGCCGATCAAGGATTGCGCAGCATCCCCGTGCTTAAAAACTTCACCGAACGCGTTAGGCGCAGATAGGCCTGTCGCCGTCATACCAAAGACGGCTGCCGACGTGAGTAACGCGACGCGAAGGCGAACTCGCATTCGACGTGTTCCTTGCTTAGGAGCGGGCTGATTCCCGAACTGCACTTACCGTAGCAAACAAGGCCGTCGTTTGGCGAATTTCAAGTCGATTAGCGGTTTATACTTGAATTCCCTGCGGGCGGGGCGGCCACGCCCCCTTGTTCAGAATCCTGTACGGTCCCCTTCAGACCGGGCCAGGCTTGGCGTGGGAGAATAGACGGCAGACCGTGGGTCTACATTCCGGCGTAGTTGGGGCCCCCTCCCCCTTCCGGGCAAACCCACGTGATATTTTGGCTCGGGTCCTTGATATCGCAGCTTTTACAGTGAACGCAGTTTTGCGCGTTGATCTGAAAGTGCGCTTTCCCGCTGTCATCCGTGACAATCTCATAGACAGCGGCCGGGCAGTACCGCTGTGCCGGCTCGGCGTAATCCGGCAAATTGATCGTGACCGGTATCCAGGGGTCGGCAAGCTTCAAATGAACCGGTTGATTTTCCTCGTGGTTCGTTCCCGAGAAAGAAACGTTTGTAAGCTTGTCAAACGTCAAAACGCCGTCAGGCTTTGGATACGCAATCGACTTGGAATTCCTCGCCTTTTTCAACGTCGCCCAGTCGGGCTTGCCATGTTTGAGTGTGAAACCCAGGCCTATACCCGGCAAGATCGTGTTGAGCCACATGTCAATGCCGCCCAGCATGATGCCGGCGATCGTGCCAAACCGGGACCAGAGCGGCTTGACGTTGCGCACACGCTTGAGATCGCGGGCGATATCGCCCGAGCGGACCGAATCTTCGTAGGCCTCCAGCCGATCGTGCCCACGGCCAGCACTGATAGCGTCGAAAGTGGCCTCTGCTGCGGCGATGCCTGACAGCATCGCGTTATGGCTACCCTTGATACGCGGCACGTTCATAAAACCGGCACCGCAACCCAAGAGCGCGCCGCCTGGAAAAATAAGCTTGGGGATCGACTGCCAGCCGCCCTCGGTTAGAGCCCGGGCACCGTAGGCAATGCGCTTTCCCCCCTCAAACGTGGGGGAAATAGCGGGATGGGTCTTGAAGCGCTGGAACTCGTCGTATGGCGAAAGATACGGGTTCTCGTAGTTGAGATGGACGACAAAGCCGACCGAAACCAGGTTGTCGCCGTAGTGATACAGGAATGACCCACCACCAGTGCGGTTGTCCAACGGCCAGCCAAAGGAATGTTGCACGAGGCCCGGCTCGTGCTTTTCCGGCGCGACCTGCCAAAGCTCCTTGAGACCGATCCCATACTTTTGCGGGTTGTCCGCCTGCGCCAGATCGAATTTCGTGACGAGCAGCTTGGTGAGCGAGCCTCGCGCGCCCTCGGCAATCAGCGTGTACTTACCACGAAGCTCCATGCCGCGAACGAAGTTGTCCATCGGCTTGCCGTCGCCACCGACGCCCATGTCGCCGGTGGCGACGCCGGCTACAGCGCCGTTGTCGTCGTAGAGAACCTCAGCGGCGGCAAAACCGGGGTAGATCTCCACACCCAGCTCGGCAGCCTGCTCACCGAACCAACCGCACAGAGCACCGAGGCTCGCAATGTAGCTGCCGTGATTGCTCATCAGCGGCGGCATGAAGATGTTTGGGAGTCGCATGACGCCAGCCTCGCCCAGTACAAGAAACTTGTCCTCGTGCACGGGTGTTTCGAGGGGTGCGCCTTTCTCCTTCCAATCGGGAATAAGCCGATTTAGCCCAATGGGATCGATCACGGCGCCAGACAGAATGTGGGCGCCAACCTCTGAGCCCTTTTCCAATACGACGACTGAAAGATCGCACTTTGCTTCGGCCGCAAGCTGCTTCAAGCGAATGGCCGCAGCGAGACCAGCCGGTCCCGCGCCGACAATCACGACGTCAAATTCCATTGCCTCTCTGGGCGCATACTCGGCGGCATCGTTTGGCATTTCGTCGCTACCTTTGCCTCTCAACCGTTTGGATGGCCGTCGATTAGGTCGTGATTGCCCATAGCGTCAAGCACTTAGGCCCAGTACGTCTCCTTGTGGACTGTGCCAAGCAGACGGTGTCGGCGCGCGCTATACTGCTAGCGCAATGACTGTAGACGAAACATCACGCAAGCTCGCGGCACGAATTCTCGACTGGTACGAAGCCATGGGCGTTGATGCCGCACTCGACGAGGCACCTGCCGATTGGCTGGCCCGCGGCGATCGCGCACCCGGCGCCGATTTCACACTTGCCGCGACGAAACTGCAAGACGTGCCGCCGGCACCAGCGTCAGCACATGGACAAAGCACTCAAGAGAACAGACCGCCCGATCCTCCCAAGCCACGGCGTCATTTCCCCGCCAAGGCAGCGCCCGCAGCCAATGCAAATGCGCGCGGTGCGGTTAGTCATGCGCGCACGCTGGCCGATCTGGAGGGCATGCTGCAACGCTTCGAGGGCTGCGGGCTCAAGGCCACGGCTAAGAACCAGTGTTTCTACCGAGGCGCGGAGAAGGCACGGCTGATGATCATTGGCGAAGCTCCCGGACGCGATGAGGACCTGGAAGGAAAGCCGTTCGTGGGACGCGCCGGTATGCTGCTGGACAAGATGCTCGCAGCAATCGAATTGGGTGAATCCGATGTGCACATCACAAACATCGTCTATTGGCGGCCGCCGGGAAACCGTACGCCCACGCCGCAGGAAGCGCTCGCCTGCCGGCCATTCCTCGAGCGCCAGGTGACATTAGTGGCACCTGAAATCATCCTGGCGGTGGGCGGCGCGGCCGCAAAGCAGATGTTCGACGTGACCGATGGGATCATGCGCATTCGCGGCAAGTGGCGCACGCTCAACATCGGCGGCTACGAGGCGCGCGCCATTGCGACCCTGCATCCCGCTTATCTTTTGCGCACACCAGCCGCCAAGGGCATGGCGTGGCGCGATCTGCTCACCATCAAGAACGCCCTCAAAGCCAGGCAGTGAGACATGCACAAACTCGACGAGTCGTATCCCTTCAAGCCGTTGCGCTTTGCCGTGCTGGCTGTATCGGATTCACGTGACCTTGCCTCCGACAATTCGGGCGCAACCCTTAAGAGCATGATTGAAGACGCCGGCCACACGCTCGCCGAGCGCGCCATCGTCACCGACGATCTGGAAGAGATCCGCACAAAGGTCGAAGGCTGGATCGCAAACCCAGACGTCAATGTGATCCTCACGACGGGCGGCACGGGCTTCACTGGCCGCGACGTCACTCCCGAGGCGGTGAAACCGCTCTTCGAGAAAGAGATCGAAGGGTTCTCGGTCGTTTTCCACAGGATTTCGTTCGAGCAGGTCGGTACGTCGACGATCCAGTCCCGCGCATGCGGCGGTGTTGCCAAGGGGACGTACGTGTTTTGCCTGCCGGGCTCGCCTGGCGCGTGCAAAGACGCGTGGGAAGGGATCCTTAAGTGGCAGTTCGATAGCCGCCACCGCCCGTGTAATTTTGTGGAGATCATGCCGCGACTGCAGGAGACGCGCGACGTTTCCGCAGCCCAGGCCGCTAAGTGCGATTAGGGAGCGATCAATCGATCGCCCTTGCCCTCTCCAACGCGAGGAGGTCCAACGTCGCGGTCGCGTTTTCGAACACAGCGATGGCAATCTGGCCTGCGACCACCAAAAGAAGACTAATCGCTGCCACCGGAAGGCCGAAGAGGACCCCGAGCGGCAAGCCCCACAAACCAGCAACGGACACTTCGGCAAGCGCGCCGGTCGAGACCGCGATCGCGATGAGCACACCACCCATAACGCCGGCCCAACCCAAGCTGCTAAGAACAAATGCAACGAGCCTGGCGCCACGATACCGACCCCAGAACGGGGAATTCTCTGGGCCTTCGGTTTCATCCATCGCTTTGCGAGAGATCACCTGTGGCATACGCTGGTCTTCGACCAGCGGTTCCTCGTAGACTTGCTCGGCAGCTAACGATGCGCGGCCGCCTGGCATCGCATTGTAGGTATTATTCTGCACGTGTTGCGCGACGGGCGCTGGTGCAGGCTGAGGCGTCTGGCGGTCTAGAGCACGGGCTTCGCCCCAACGCCACTCGGCTATGCGCAACAAGCCCTCACGGGCATCGTGCGCTTCGGGTGTCGAGACATAATGCTCAACGATATGTCGGTAAAATTGGAGGGCATAATCCATCTTGCCCTCCGCCTCTGCTCGGCAGGCCGCCTGCAGCACCTGAACTGGCGTGAACTGTATTGACGAGGCTTGCGCCATGGTCTGATCCCCCTAACTCTGCACGACCGATGCAGCATTACGACTGTCAATGTCAATTCCTAGTTTCGGTCGGCATTACTTCACATAACTGAACGTCTCTGTACTGGGTATCCTTGTGGCGCACCACGGGCAGAATCGTCCGTCCCAGAGCATTGCCGACCTGTGCCAGATCGCTAGCCTCGTCGACATCGGCAAGGGTCTCGATACGGGCGACTGACAGGCCGGAAAGGTTTGCGAGCGTGTGCTCAAGCGTGTCGCGGCTCGACCATTTGACCGAGGCGAACGCGCGCGGAATACGCGGCCGGCGCTTGAAGCCGACCAGCCAATAGCCACCGTCGGGCGAGGGCCCGAACACGGCATCATGGGAGCCCAGCGATTTGAGAGCGGCGGCAATGTGTGTCGCCGTAACTGTCGGAACGTCCGTGCCTATGACAACAACCGGTCCTGGCGGCTCAGTATCCAAAATGCGTTGCATGCGTTTGCCGAGATCGCCGTTGCCTTGACGGCGACGCGTGCAGTTGCGCCAAGCGCGGCTGGTGACCGCGGCGTCCGGTGCGACGGCAAGCTGCGTGTGCCAGCGGCTGGGGCGATAAACGCGCGCAAGCAGAGCTGAGAACGTGGTGCGATAAAAGGAGGTCGCGCGCACTGCGCCAACTTCGCGCGCCAGCCGCGTCTTAACACGTCCGGCAACTGGTTCCTTCACCATGACGACAAGGCGCGACGCAAAAGGCGGCGACGCAACGACTGTGCCGCGATTAATCGGCGATGCCCTATGTGGGGCCAACGGAAGAGACGCAAGACGCACCATCGGCGACCAATTACCTTTCACGCCCTAGTACACGTACTGAGCAGCAAACGACCTGATTGTAGGGGCAAAATTACGACGTTGCGGAGGCCGCAGAGGGGCAATGCTTATTTCATATCCGTGCATTCCCGCCCGCGTGCCATCAAGGTTTCTGCTCATTTTCCCCATAGAATTGCAAAATTCGCGTCGAGGGTACATTCAGCGCATACATGAAAAGGCACATCTGGTTCTTGAGCGTGCGCTGCACATAGCCTTCGCGTCGATAGCGTTGGGCGCAGGTGACGGCGCGAGCGCGCAATATCTTCAAGCGGCGGGCGCCTAGGCGCCGCGTCAGATCGATATCCTCCATCACGGCCAGAGAACGATATCCACCGACCTCGTCGTAGAGCCGACGCGGGATGAGGAGGCCTTGGTCGCCGTACGGCCAGCGCAGCACGGCGCAGCGCAGCCGTACCAAGCGCTCCAGGATTCTCGGCGGCGCACCCTCATCGTCGAGGGCGAACCGGAAGGCGGCGGCCGCGAGCCTCGCCTTACCGGTTTCAACACACTCTATGAAGTGCGACACCTCCCGCTCCCAACCGGAATCGAGCACCGTGTCGGCGTGAAGGAACAGAAGCCACGGATGCTTGGCATGGGCCGCCCCCGCCAAAAGCTGGCCCCCACGGCTCGGTTTTGCGGCAATCACCTCCGCTCCGGCACTATCGGCCAATTGGCGCGTCAGGTCAGCGGAGCCGCCGTCGACAACAATGACCTCACGAATGAGTCCCCCAACTGCGGCGGGGATCAGCGCCGCTAGGGTATTAGGCAGGGTCGCTTGAGCATTGAGGGTGGGGATAACGACAGAGATCATGGTTCTCTGTGCCACGAGGCGCGCTTGATCAACAAGAGCGGCGGGGCTCGGCGTGCCTTGTGATGCCACGGGCTATATGTTGTTCTTGCTTCATTCTTGCTTCGTTCTTGTTCCTCATATAGCTACCTAAGGGCCAGAACGCACCGCAGAATCGACCGGAGCAGTTGAGATCGCCGACAACGCACCAGTGAGATTGGAATTGCGCCGCGGCCGAGGGGCGCGCTCCAATCATGCGGGACGCTTCGATGCTGAGAGCCGGAAGGATTTCGACGATGGCTGGGAGGGCCTCGGCAACCTCGATGTGTTTAAGACGGAGGTGCAGGAAGAAACTGCACGGACCATCATTACGCTCAACGACAGCCCCGACATCTCCTTCGATCGCTCAATCAATGCCTATCGCGGCTGTGAACATGGCTGCGTTTATTGTTATGCGCGGCCAACGCATTGCTATCTCGGACATTCGGCGGGGCTCGATTTCGAAACCAAGCTTTATGCGAAGATGAACGCAGCCAAGTTGCTCGAACAAGAGCTGGCGCACCCGCATTATGAGCCAAAAGTTATCGCGCTTGGCACCAACACTGATCCCTATCAGCCAATCGAGCGCGAGTACGGCATCACGCGATCCATACTGGAAGTACTGGAGCGCACCTCGCATCCCGTGGGCATCGTGACGAAGTCGGCGCTCGTTGTACGCGACATCGACATTCTG
>JAAERO010000221.1 GCA_024230315.1 Hyphomicrobium sp. | reverse complement strand
GCAACAACGCTCAAACACCACAACCGAAGTACGTCTTGCGACATGAAAACACGCAACGAAACGATCAAAGAGCCACCGCCATTGGCCAGATCTCCACCAACAAGCGAAGCTCGGCTCAACGTGACGTGTTGGCCGAGGAAATTGGGCGCACTGAACGAAAATGACGGACTACTTGGGGAATGTCAGCTTAGGTTTTGTTTTGGCATTGCGAAGCGTTTTGAGCCGATAGATCGCATCGAGCGCCGCACGCGGAGTCAACTCATCTGGCTTAATGGCATCGACAGCATTATCCACAGGTGACGGCCCCTGAACCTCAACTGGGGGCCCTTGCGGACGGGTTACCGCAAAAAGTGGCAGCTCGTCGAGCGGACCATCCCGCGCACCCTTCTTGCCCTCCGTTTTTTCCAGGAGTGCCAAAACTTCGCGCGCACGCCTAACAACATTTTCGGGCAGGCCGGCGAGCTTGGCGACCTGGATGCCGTAGGAGCGATCGGCGGCACCTGGCTTTACCTTGTGCAAGAATACGATCTCATCGTGCCACTCCCGGACTTCCATGGTCACGTTGGCGACCCCATCGAGCCGGCGGGCCAGTGCGGTCAACTCGTGGTAGTGGGTGGCAAATAGCACGCGCACTTTCGAGACGTCGTGCAGGAACTCGACGGTTGCCCAAGCGATGGATAGGCCATCAAATGTTGCAGTTCCGCGGCCGATCTCATCAAGGATGACGAGCGAGCGGTCTGTTGCTTGATTGAGGATGGCGGCCGTCTCCACCATCTCGACCATAAACGTCGAGCGACCACGCGCTAAATCATCGGAGGCACCGACGCGGCTAAACAGGCGGTCGACCATCCCGATGGTGGCCACACGCGCCGGCACGTAGGAACCCATCTGCGCAAGCACGACTATGAGCGCGTTCTGGCGCAGGAAAGTGGATTTGCCAGCCATATTCGGTCCAGTAACGAGCCAAATGCGGGCATCCGTGCTCTCGTCGAAGCCGGGCGTCGGCGGTATTTCGACCCGTCCCAAAATGCAGTCGTTCTCAATAAATGGGCCCGCCTTCGACGCCTTGAGCGCTTGCTCGACCACGGGGTGGCGCCCACCGTGAATCTCGAAGGCTTGGCTGGCATCAATTGCGGGCCGAACATATCCCTCCATGCGAGCCAATTCGGCCAATCCCGCCGTTGCATCGAGTTCGGCAACGGCAGCGGCAACTTCACCCAAGCCTTGCTCTTCGTTCTGCACTGCCGTGGCAAGTTCGGCGAATATGTCCTGCTCCAGGCTCAGCGCGCGCTGTGTGGCCGCAGCAATCCGACCTTCCGTCTCGGCAAGTTCGGCCGTAGAGAACCGCACAGCGTTCGCCATTGTCTGGCGGTGGCGAAACGTACCCGAGAGTGGTTCTTCGAAGAGAGGCTTGGCATTGCCTTGAGTCACTTCGACATAGAAGCCGAGAATGTTGTTGTGCCTGACCTTTAGCGACTTGATGCCCGTGCTTTCGATATATTTTACCTCAAGCGCAGCCATGACGCCGCGGCTGTTCTCCCTGAGGCGGCGCGCTTCGTCGAGCTCAGGCCGGTAGCCATCGCGCACAAACCCGCCGTCGCGGCGCAAGTGTGGTGGATCGTCAACAAGCGCAGCGGCCAGCGCGCCATGAAGCTCTTCACCAACCGCGCGCAGCCGCGCTGTGATCTGCCCCAGCTGCTCTGGCAAGCCCATACCGTCTCCCTGTGATGCAAGCAGACTTGCGCATCGTGACGCCATGGTCAGACCGTCACGTACCGCTGAAAGGTCGCGTGGTGAGCCACGTGCGAATGCGAGGCGCGAAACCGCACGTGCCATATCGGGTGCTGAGCGCAGGGCATCCCGCACCTCTTCGCGCAAATCTTCTTCCTCGATCAAAAAGCCAACGGAATCGAGCCTGCCTTCGATCTGGCTTGGCTCACGCAGAGGACTCGCCAGTCGCCCTGCAAGCTCGCGCGCTCCAGGTCCGGTCACGGTGCGATCGATTGCGGCGAGCAGGCTGCCCTGCTTCTCGCCCGACACCGACCGCGTGAGCTCAAGGCTTGCGCGACTTGCAGCGTCGATCAGCAACGTCGTGTCGGAGCCTGACCTTTTGGGTGGGCGCACCACCGGCTTGCGACCGATCTGTGTCAGATCGACGTACTTGAGCGTAGCGCCGATGGCGGCAAGCTCGAGCCGGGTGAATCCTCCAAAGCCCCCCAACTCGGCAACCTTTAGCTGCGCCTTGAGCGCCACTTCCCCGGCAAGGCTGTCAAAATAGGCAGACGGCACCGGCGTGGCTGCGGCACCGGCCAACTCCACCCAACGCATCAATTCCTGGTCGGCGATGAGCCCTTCGGCGACGATGATCTCACTCGGCGCCAGCCGCACGAGCTCGCCAGGCAGATCAACGCCTCTCACCTCGCCGACTTCGAATTCGCCTGTGGAAATATCAAGCGAGACGAGTGCTACCGGCACGTCGGATTGCACCACGGAACCGGCCCCTGCATCAGGAGGAGCAAACAGGGCGGTAAGGTAGTTGCGCGCCTTTGCATCGAGTAGCGCGTCCTCGGTCAACGTCCCGGGCGTCACGAGGCGCACGACGTCACGCCGGACCACTGCCTTGGCCCCGCGCTTCTTTGCCTCAGCAGGGTCCTCCAACTGCTCTGCGACGGCAACCCTGTACCCCAGTCTTATCAGACGTTGCAGGTATTCATCGGCACGGTGGATCGGCACCCCGCACATAGGGATATCTTCGCCCAGGTGCTTACCGCGCTTGGTAAGGACGATGCCCAGCGCTGCGGAAGCCACTACCGCGTCGTCAAAGAACAGCTCATAGAATTCGCCCATGCGATACCAGAGCAGACTATCGAGATTGGCGGTCTTGATCTCCAGATACTGCGCCATCGACGGTGTGGCTTCACCGCCGGCCGGGCCCGGCGATGCCTCGGGCCTGGCGGACTTCTTGGGGGCGGCTGCGTGCCGCGCCGGCTGACCTTCTGTCCGTGGTCGGTTGGACCCCATCGCCCCGCCCTGCCCCATTCCTAAACGCCATCCCCGGTGGGCGGCTACGATAACCAGCCGCCGGCGCGAGAGAAACCCGCCGATCGCCCGGCCCGAGAAGTGCATGGACCATCAGGCGATCATTAACAGTTGTTTGATTGTTTTACTCGTCCCGCCGACCTATTTTGGGTCGTCCCTAACTTCATGGCCATACCCTCGCATGAGCACCAAAAGAACATCCAAGTTCGAGCAAGCCCGCTTTACCGAACAGGAAGCCCTCCAGTTCCACTCCCAAGGCAAGCCAGGCAAGCTCGAAATCACACCCACCAAGCCACTGGCAACACAGCGCGATCTTTCGCTCGCATACTCGCCGGGCGTCGCCGTTCCCGTTCACGCTATCGCTCGGGATTCGTCTTGCGCCTACGACTACACCAATAAGGGCAATCTCGTCGCCGTCGTTTCGAACGGCACTGCGATTCTAGGGCTTGGTAACCTCGGCGCTCTGGCATCCAAGCCGGTGATGGAAGGCAAGGGCGCGCTCTTCAAACGCTTCGCCGACATCGACGCTATCGATCTGTTGGTCGATTCAGAGGATGTCGATGTCTTCATCAACTGTGTGCGCTATTTGGCGCCATCGTTTGGCGGCATCAATCTTGAGGACATCAAGGCGCCCGACTGCTTCATCATCGAACAGACCCTTAAAGAGCTTCTCGATATTCCCGTTTTCCACGACGACCAACACGGGACCGCGATCATCGCGGCGGCCGGGCTCATCAATGCGCTGGAACTCACGGGCCGCGACCTGAAAAAGTTCAAACTCGTCGTGAATGGCGCCGGCTCGGCCGGGATCGCCTGCCTCCAACTCCTCGTCACAATGGGTATGCCGAAGAGCAACGCCATTCTGTGCGACACTAAGGGGGTCATCTACCAGGGCCGCAAGGAAGGCATGAACCAATGGAAGTCAGCGTACGCCTCCAAGACCAAGGCACGAACGCTAGCAGAGGCGCTTGACGGCGCTGATGCTTTGTTCGGCCTGTCGGCGAAGGGTGCGGTCACGCCTGACATGGTGCAGGCAATGGCGCCTAAACCCATCATCTTCGCCATGGCCAATCCGGATCCGGAAATCACACCTGAGGACATCGCAAGTGCGCGCGACGATGCCATCATTGCCACTGGCAGGTCCGATTACCCTAATCAGATCAACAATGTGCTCGGCTTCCCCTTCCTTTTTCGTGGCGCACTCGATGTGCAGGCCTCCACGATAAACGACGCCATGATGATCGCGGCGGCCAAAGCGTTGGCTGAGCTGGCACGCGCCGAGGTTCCCGATCAGGTTGCCGCCGCCTATCACGGACGGCGCACGACATTCGGGTCTGAATACATCATTCCCGCGCCGTTCGACCCGCGCCTTATCAGCCACGTACCACTCGCTGTGGCAAAAGCCGCGATGGACTCAGGCGTCGCCAGACGGCCCATCGTCGATATTGAGGCCTACACGGCGCGGCTCGAGGGACGCCTCGACCCTATTGCTGGATGGTTGCAATCCACGTTCAGTGACGTTCGAGCGGAGCCGAAGCGCGTCGTCTTCGCAGAGGGCGAAGAACCCGCCGTTATTCGTGCAGCACATGCCTATTTCACGCAAGGCTTCGGACAGCCCGTGCTGTTAGGCACAACCGATACGGTCCGTGAGCAGTTCCAAGCCCTCGGCATGACGCTGCGGCCCGACTATGAACTCATCGATATTCGCAACTCGCGCTACATGGACGAATTCACAGACTATCTCTACGCGCGGTTGCAGCGTCGCGGCTACTTGCGGCGCGACTGTCAACGCCTCGTCGCCAACGAGCGCAACGTCTTCGGCGCGCTGATGGTGGCGCATGGCTATGCTGACGCAATGGTTTCCGGCGTCACGCGCAATTGGATGAGCGTCTATGAGGACGTGAATCGTGTGATGGATCCCAAGCCCGGCCGGAAAGTGATCGGTGTAACGCTTGCACTATGCCGCGGCCGCGCGGTTCTCATTGCCGATACCAGCGTGCACGCTATGCCCACCTCTGAAGAGCTTGCCGATATTGCGGTGCAGGCTGCTTTGGCGGCATGCGATTTCGGGATCGAGCCACGGGTGGCACTGCTTGCGTACTCAACCTTCGGCCAGCCGCGCGGCGAGCGATCGGATCAGGTGCGCGAGGCCATTGAAATCCTCGACAGCCGCCAGATCGACTTTGAGTACGATGGCGATATGGCTGCCGACGTGGCACTAAATCACGACCTGATGGTGCACTACCCATTCTGCCGCCTGAGCGACACCGCAAACGTCCTCATCATGCCGGCGTTCCACGCTGCCTCGATCTCTACCAAGATGCTCAAGGAGCTTGGCGGCGCGACCATCATCGGGCCGATCCTCGTCGGGCTGTCCTACCCGGTGCAGATCAGCTTGTTCGGCGCCAAAGACACCGACATCGTCAACATGGCGGCCATTGCCGCCTACGGCGCCCGCTGGTAGCGCAGCGGCCTAGAGCAAGATCGTTCTTGATGGAATCGCTTAAGGGCACCTCGAAAAATAACCCATACTCCGATTTATGCGAGTCTGATGCCTGACAGATTGATTCGGGCGGGGCACGCTGGCGCAGATTGGGTTTTTCGATTCCGACAGGCGGCTTGAGCTTCTGTCGAAGAAAGGTGAT
>JAAERO010000220.1 GCA_024230315.1 Hyphomicrobium sp. | reverse complement strand
ATCACCTTTCTTCGACAGAAGCTCAAGCCGCCTGTCGGAATCGAAAAACCCAATCTGCGCCATCGTGCCCCGCCCGAATCAATCTGTCAGGCATCAGACTCGCATAAATCGGAGTATGGGTTATTTTTCGAGGTGCCCTAACGTGATTCCAAAGTGCGCCTTGACGCAGCGCGCGTGATTGGCAATGTGAAGCGCACAGGATCGGCTATCCCCGTAATCAGAGACTTCAATGAACCGCTTCGAAAAATTCTTTGGCCTTAGAGGTGAAGCGAAAGTGCGTTACTTGAATGGCGAGTTCCAAGTGGTCTCGTCGGGGGACTTCGTGCGTTGTGCCGTCACAGGCGAGCCTATCTTGTTGCCCGATCTTAAATATTGGAGCGTGGAGTTACAGGAGGCCTACGTTTCGCCGGAGGTCTCATTGCAGCGCTACCTGGAGGTGTACCGGGAAAGCCAAGGTGGCACTTAAGGGCGCTTTTGAGGGCGCTCACGCTGCATCACCCCTTCGATCAACGCGGCCAGGAGGTCCAAGTCCCGTGCCTCGAATGCCATTTCGATAGCGAATGGTTCGGTTTTCTCCAGCAAGTCGTTGGGCACGCCGGTGCTGCCCTTGAGGCGTACCCAATCTTTCTCCGTCGTAACGAGGCGCGCGCCCGCATCTTGTGCATGGCGCAGCAAACGGACAGCATCAGCGCGCGAGAAGACATGGTGATCAGGGAAAGCGATGCGCTGCACGATGCGTGCACCTGACGCCTCCAAAAGCCTAAAGAAGCGATCCGAGTTGGCAATGCCGGCGTACGCAACAATTGGTGTTTTTGCGAGCCAGGCGGTGTCGCCGCTGGGAACCGCGCGGGCGGCAAGAACGGGACCAGGAAATGTGTGACGGAGCAACTGGTGAGCGCCATGTTCTTGTAAAGGTTTGGCGGCATCGGGGTCCCTAACCACGATCGCATCAATGAGGCCGAGCTGAAATTCGAGTGGAGCGCGCAAGGGACCGGCTGGAATGACCTCGCCATTACCCAGCCCGCGCCGGCCGTCGACAACGGCAATTGATAGATCCTTGATGAGCGCGGGGTTCTGCAACCCGTCATCCATGATGACCACGCTTGCGTGCCACCCGCCGTCCTCGATCATTTGCAGGCCGGCTTTGCGGTCGTGGGCGATAAGCGTCGGTGCCAGGCGTGTAAGCAGCAGCGGCTCATCGCCAAACTGTTGCGCGGCATCAGGCGTATCTTCAACCCAAGCCGGTCCTGCCGACGCGCCGCCATAACCACGTGACAAGAACACGGGGCTTTCGCCGCGCTCCAACAGCAGTTGGGCGATGAACAGCGCAAGCGGTGTCTTGCCGGCGCCGCCAGCTGTGAAATTCCCAACACAGATGACGGGGAAGCGCGAGCGATAGGGACGGTGACGGCGAAAGCGTGCCTCGACAATCCACCCATAAAGCTGCCCGATGGGCGCAAGCAGGTGTTGGCGCAGGTCGGGCGGCTCGCCGTACCACCACTGCGGCTCCTCAAGACGCACGCTTGAGCCTTTCGTCAGGAAGGATGGGCAGCAGGAGTTCAATAGTGCGCTGAAGAGCACCCGAAAGTGTGCCAAGCGCCTCGGTGGCGCCGGCGCGCATGTGCTGCATCTCGGATTGGTTCTTCAATAATTGCGAAATACTTTCAGCAAGTTCCTCTGCAGTTTTCACCTCGATAACGCCGTGGTGGTGCAACAGCGTGCGATAGGCGTCGGAGAAGTTGCGCCAATGGGGCCCGGTGATGACGACTGTGCCGTGATGGATGGCCTCGATAGGGTTCTGCCCCCCGTGCTCGATCAGCGACCCGCCGATGAAAGCAATTGGGGAAAGCGCGTACAACGTACCGAGCTCGCCAATCGTGTCGGCAACGTAGATATCGGTTCGCCCTGTTGGCATTGCGCCGAGTGAGCGCTGGGTGACATTTAGTCCGAGATCCTTCATTCGTTCGGCGACGCTGGTGCCCCGCTCTGGATGGCGTGGCGCGATGATCGTGCAAAAACCTTCAAATGAGCGGGCGAGCTGGCGATGGGCTTGTGCGATGATTTCCTCTTCGCCTTCGTGGGTGCTGGCAGCCACAAACATAGGACGTTGCGCCAAAGCATGCTTGAGACGATACAGCTTGCCGGCATCAATCGGGGGCGGCGGGGCATCAATCTTCAAATTGCCAATAGAGTGGACATTGCGGGCCCCGAGCGATCCGAAGTCTCGGGCAAGCCGATCGTTCTGCGCGAGCACGATTTGGAAGCGTGTAAAGAGGGTGCGCGCCATGTTGGCATTGCGCCGCCAGCGGCGCAGGCTGCGACGCGAGATTCGGCCGTTGATAAGTGCCAACGGAATGCTGCGTGCCGATGTCTTCAGGATCAATGACGGCCAGATTTCCGACTCAGTGAACACCGCCAGATCCGGGCGCCAGTGGTCAAGGAAACGTGCTGCGTAATCTGGTGCATCCAGTGGAACGTATTGGTGAATGCTGTCAGGGCCGAGGCGCTGCTCGGCAAGTTCTGCTGATGTGACTGTTCCCGTTGTCAGCAGAAAATTGAGGTCGGACCGGGCGGCCTTGAGCCCTTCGATAAATGGAAGCACGGCGTTGGTTTCGCCTACGCTTGCCGCGTGGACCCAAACGAGTAGACCTTCCGGGCGCGCAATACTTGCCACGCCTATGCGCTCCGGGCGCCGCCGCGGATCCTCCTTGCCTTGACGTTCGCGCACTTTCAGGACAGCACGCGCAAACGGACGCAGCAAGCTCATGACGGCAAGGTAGGTCTTGAGAAGAAATCCTGGCTCGGTCGGCGGAGGGTCGGTGGCGGTGCTTGGTGCTACGCGTGTGACATCGGCACCAGCAAGCTCGTAGGCCTGTGCCGTTACCTCATTCAGCGAACGCTCAACCTCCGCACGCGCGGTCTCTAGTGCCTCCTCGTTAGCGTCGGGTGCAACGTGGATGGGATCGCCGGCGACATAAACGAGTTTGGAGAACGGCAGGTTGATGGTCATACGGCTCCAGGTATTGAGCGCGATGAAACGAGACGTGGCGACTGCCGTGGGTATGATGGGCCGGCGGGACAGACGGGCTAGCGTTACGATGCCGGGCCCGGCGCGTCGCGCCGGGCCCGGAGGGACGTCAGCTGTGATGACGATAGAGGCACCATTGTCGAGCGAGCGCATAGCCGCGCGAAGCGCATACACACCGCCGCGGTTCTTACGGCGCCCTCCAGCCCCTGCGCCACGAATCAGATCAACATCGAAGCAGGACATTGCAGCGCCGATTAGCTCAGCGTCGCCATGTCGCGCGACCATGGCGGAGATCCTGGTTCCAGGCGGCCTAAAGCCGACGGTCATCATGAACTGGCCATGCCAGACGGCCGCAATAAGGGGATGATCAGCCTCAAGCCGGGCCAACGCATCCTCCGGCTCGTAGACAGTGCGCGAGGTTTTCCTCACAACGTCTATCAAGCTGGCAATGATGCGGCCCGCGAGCTTGTTCAATGCGGATGCCGACGGGGGGGAACGTGCCATCCTCAGGGACGCCTCGGCGTAAAAATGCTTGTACGCCAGCGGTCCTCTGTGAACCACTTGCAGCTGGTACCTATAGCGAATATCTAGCGATGGCAAACTAGGACATTCGGGTGGACATTGACGCACCAAAAACAAGTGCCGCAGGTTCGCCTGCCTCTCTGCGCGCCGGAAAGCCGAGAACCGGCAAAGTTATGCCCGGTTTGATGAAACGGGCCAAACGCTCGTGGCGGCGCGTGGCGCGGACCTATCGTGAAAGGATGGTCGAGGGCTCGCCCGACTGGGTCCGCCGCTGTCTCGGGCGACCGGCAAACTATCTCGATATGTTGCTTGTCGATCACGGAATCTTTCGGATCTTCTACGCCAACTGCCACAAGATTTCAGATCGCGCCTGGCGATCCGCCCAACCTGCGCCCCATCACATTCGCCGATTTGCCAAATCGGGCATACGCACGATCATCAATTTGCGGGGCGAACGCCAATGCGGCAGCTATTGGCTCGAGCAAGCCGCGTGTGACCATTACGGAATCAAACTCATTAACTTCCAGATGGGCTCGCGCGCCGCCCCCACCGCAGAGGAGCTGAACGCTGCCAAGTCGCTATTCGAGACGATCGAGTACCCGATGCTGATGCACTGTAAATCCGGTGCGGACCGCGCCGGCATCATGAGCGTGCTCTACCGCCACTTATTTGAAGGCGTACCGATCGACGTGGCAAAGAATGAACTCTCGTTCAAGTATGGCCACATACGCCAAGCGGACACCGGTATCCTCGACTACTTCTTCGATAGATATCTGGCCGACAACGCCGTGCGCCCGATGCCGTTCCTTGAGTGGGTCAATACCGAGTATGACTCAAAGGAGTTGAAGCGCTCGTTTCGCTCCAAGGGTTGGGCAAACCGGTTGGTCGATACCGTGCTTCGGCGGGAGTAGATGGACAGGTGGCATCGCGATGGTATGTGCTCGCGCGCCAATCAGTGATTGAGGGTGCCGATCAAGAGTAAGTCCCTTAGGCAGGGGACTTTTCGTCGAGGCCGGTTCCGATTTCATGTTTGCGCGTCGGCGTCGTTTTTTGAGGGGTGCTTGGGATCCAAGAGCCGGTGCATATGAACGATGAAATATCTCATCAAGGCATTGTCGACAGTGCGATGGGCCGCCCCTTTCCAGGCCGCGTAGGCTTCGGCGTAGTTGGGGTAGATGCCGACGACGTCGAGGCGGTTAAGATCTCGAAACTCTACACCGGCGAGCGACGTCAGTTCGCCGCCGAAAACGAGGTGCAAAAGCTGTTTCGGAGGTTCCTTCGAGCTACTCATTGGGGGCAGGTCCTCAATATACGCGTTAGCCTTTGGCATGTCTTGCCCGAGCATCGGGGTGCGTGCAAGTTCGCCTAGCTGCGGCCAATGATGCACGCGAGCCCAATAACGGGCCGCCCGGTTACGCGGAATTTACGATATCTCTTAATCGGGGAGGAAGGTTCCTGTGGCATTTTAATAAAAATGATCGCACCAAGCGACAGCTCCGGAGTCAATCCCGGAGTCGATAAAGAGGCGTCACGTTAATCGGCTCAGGTCCACCATGGGAGCGGACCTGAGCCGAAAACGTATCCTGACTACAAGATTGCCGCCGCACAGCCCCGCCGGTTTTTTTAGATGACCGGTCACGTCGCCCCAACTCGACCCTGCGAACTATGACAGCGCCATGTCGGCGACGAGACCGAGGAAAATCACCAAGCCCACATCGCGATTGGAGCGGAAGCGCGCAAGGCAGTTCTGCGCATCGGCGATGTCCAGGGTTGTGACTTGCCATGCCATTTGCGCTGACACGAGTAGAACCGCATTGATGTAAATGAGGTGGGTTCCTGCAAAAAGCCCTGCCAGAAGCCAAAGTATGGCAGCGCCCGCGTAAAGGCCGCCAACTCCGCTTATCGTCTTGGATCCGAACTTTATAGCGGTCGACTTGAGGCCGAGCATGAGGTCGTCCTCTTTGTCCTGGTGCGCATAGATCGTGTCGTAGCCGATCGTCCAGAGCACCGAACCGCAATAGAGCAGTATGGCGGGCAGGCCTATTCCGCCCGTGACCGCGCTCCAGCCGACGAGTGCGCCCCAATTGAAGGCGAGGCCAAGTGCGATCTGCGGCCAGTAGGTGTAGCGCTTCAGAAAAGGATAGATCGCAACAAGGATTAGGGAGGATACGCCTAAGCGGATGGTGAAGGCGTTAAACTGGATTAGTACCATGAGCCCGGCGAACGAGCAGACGGCGGCGAAAGCCAATGCTGCGCTGGGCGTAATCTTTCCAGAAGGGATGGGGCGGCTTGCGGTGCGCGAGACCTGGGCGTCGTAATGCCGGTCGACGTAGTCGTTGTAGGCACAGCCTGCCGCGCGCATGAGGAGTGCGCCGATGGCGAAGAGCGCAAGGAACCAGAGGTTTGGGAATGGGCTTGCGCGCGAAACCTCCGCCAGCGCCAGCCCCCACCAGCAGGGCAGCAGTAGGAGCCAGACGCCGATCGGCCGGTCGAGGCGGGCGAGGCGCAAGTACGGACGGGCATATTCGGGCGCATGGCGGTCCACCCAATTGCTGGGTGGCGCATCGGCAATGCGATGTGTGCGCTCAGATGGCGTGGGATCTTGGGGCATCGTGGGTTTTGGGAGGTGCGCGGATGTGCCCGACCCTAGACTCCGATCGCACGCGCGGCAATCGCCCATTGCCGTGGGCAGCCTCAAACGACGTAGGCGCTCGTGTTTGCACGACGTGCGCCATTGGCTAGAGCCTGATCGTTTCACTTGGACGCGACCCAAGCGTTTCCAAGTGAAACGTGAATCAGTCTCTAGGGCACCTCGAACAATGGCGCTTTTGGCTTTGTGGGTGCCGGCGGCGCGGCGTCAGGCGCGGTTGCGATGCTGGTCTGCCGCCTTCGCGGCGGCCTTTGCGTTGCCCTCAGGCCGTCTTGCAACGCCTT
>JAAERO010000219.1 GCA_024230315.1 Hyphomicrobium sp. | reverse complement strand
GGCCATCCTTAGGTGTCGCGCCTTCCGGCACGTGCACGTGGATGTCCTTCTTCTCAAATAGCGAAGGATGAATGCCAAAGTCGACGGAGCGCGCGCGCACGTAAGCGTTTGCGGCTTGGATCGACTCCTTCATCACGTCGCGCAGGTTGCCAGTGACAGTCATCTTGCCTTTGCCAGGCATCATGACGCCTTCGATCGTCAGCAGCTCGCCGCCGACCTCTGTCCATGCAAGCCCCGTAACGATTCCGACCTGATCCTCCAGCTCGGCCTCGCCGTAGCGATATTTCGTAACACCGAGATAGAATTCCAGGTTGTCCCGCGTCACCTTCACCGTTTTGGCCGACGACGTGAGGATCTCCTTCACAGCCTTGCGCGCGAGCCTAGCGATCTCACGATCAAGCGAGCGCACGCCCGCCTCGCGCGTGTAGCGGCGGATGATCTCTAAGAGAGCCGCGTCATCGATCGACCACTCGTTGGCCTCAAGCCCATGCGCCTGTAGCTGACCCTGGATCAAGTGGCGCTTGGCGATCTCGATCTTCTCATCCTCGGTGTAACCGGCAAGTCGAATGATCTCCATGCGATCCATCAGGGCCGGCGGAATGTTGAGCGTGTTGGCTGTCGTAACGAACATCACATTCGACAGGTCGTAGTCGACTTCGAGGTAATGATCGTTGAACGATGCGTTTTGCTCAGGGTCCAACACCTCCAACAACGCCATTGCGGGGTCGCCGCGGAAGTCGGCGCCCATCTTGTCGATCTCGTCAAACAAGAACAGCGGATTGACACGCTTGGCCTTACGCATGGACTGGATGATCTTACCCGGCATGGAGCCGATGTAGGTCCGCCGGTGTCCACGAATCTCCGCCTCGTCGCGTACGCCGCCAAGGCTCATGCGCACGAACTCGCGGCCCGTTGCGTGAGCGATCGACTTGCCCAGCGATGTCTTGCCGACACCGGGAGGGCCGACCAAGCAAAGGATGGGGCCCTTCAGCTTGTTGGTGCGCGCCTGCACGGCGAGATACTCGACGATGCGCTCCTTGACCTTTTCCAAGCCGTAGTGGTCAGCGTCCAGCGTCTGCTGGGCTTCGTCCAGATCCTTCTTGACTTTGCCTTTGACGCCCCACGGGATCGACAACAGCCAGTCGAGGTAGTTGCGCACCACGGCGGCTTCCGCTGACATGGGGCTCATCTGCTTAAGCTTTTTGAGCTCAGCAAGGGACTTGTCGCGGGCCTCCTTCGACAGCTTGGTGTTCTCAATCTTCTCTTCGAATTCGGCGATGTCGTCGCGCTCGTCGTTATCGCCGAGCTCTTTCTGGATCGCCTTCATCTGCTCGTTGAGATAGTACTCGCGCTGCGTCTTCTCCATCTGGCGTTTGACGCGACTGCGAATCTTCTTCTCGACCTGCAGGACGGAAATCTCGCTTTCCATCAGCGTATAGACGCACTCCAGCCGCTCAGAGAGCGTCGCCATCTCCAAGACTTCCTGCTTTTCCGCAATCTTGATGGCCAGATGCGAAGCGATCGTGTCGGCGAGCTTCGAATAGTCTTCAATCTGGGCAATCGTGCCCAAGACTTCCGGCGAGATCTTCTTATTGAGCTTCACGTAGCTCTCAAACTGCGTCACCGCCGAACGCGCCAAGGCCTCGATCTCGTCCTTTGTACCCATGCTATCAGGGACAGGCTCGACCTCAGCTTCGAAGTAACTTGGGTTGTCGGTGTAGCTGATGATGCGCGCACGCGAGGTGCCTTCGACGAGCACTTTCACCGTGCCATCGGGCAACTTGAGCAACTGCAGCACTGAAGCGAGCGTGCCGACCGGATAGATCGCGTCGGTCGCCGGATCGTCGTCGCCGGCGTTCTTCTGCGCGGCAAGCAGGATATGCTTGTCCGTGCGCATCACCTCTTCGAGCGCATTGACTGACTTATCGCGGCCGACGAAGAGCGGCACGATCATATAAGGAAAGACCACGATATCGCGCAGCGGGAGCACAGGATAGAGCCCCTTGACCGCAGTCTTTTCTTCCGTCTGTGTGTCTTCGCCCATGTCGCTACCCGTTGGAATGCGATTGTCTTCGGATGACTTCTTGCCTGCGCTTTGGATCTCTGGTGTCCTTTTACACTTTACATCGACGTCCCTGACGCTTTTGAGGCAGAGCCTCGACGCGACTGCGGATAAGTAACTTCGCGCGCCCGCACAAGGCGCAAATTCACGCCAAAAAACGCTCTCGGCGGCCCAATTGACATGGGGCCTTACGCCGCTGGATCAAGTGTACCCGGGCGCGACTCGCGGCACGCACAGTCAAAATCCGATCACGGAATGAGTGCAGCTCGGCTCCTGGCGGCAGCTCGGTTCATGACTAAGAGGCGCTCGACCCCTTTTCCTCGACGCGATCCGAATAGATGCGCAAGGGACGCGCACTACCTTCGACGACTTCCGGTCCGATCACCACCTCCTCTACGCCCTTGAACGCAGGCAGGTCGAACATGGTCTCCAGAAGGATCGCCTCAAGGATGGAGCGAAGTCCACGCGCGCCCGTCTTACGCTCAATGGCTTTTTTGGAAACTGCCTTGAGTGCATCGACCGTGATGGTGAGCTTCACGTCCTCCATTTCAAAGAGGCGCTGGTACTGCTTGATGAGCGCGTTCTTGGGCTCGTTGAGGATTTTCACCAGAGCGCCTTCGTCGAGGTCCTCTAGCGTCGCGATAACGGGCAAGCGGCCGATGAATTCCGGGATCAACCCGAACTTCAACAGATCCTCCGGCTCTACATCGCGAAGAACTTCGCCTGCGGGCCGTTCATCAGGGCCCACGACGGTCGCCGAGAAGCCAATCGATGTTCCTTGGCCGCGGCGCGCTATGATCTTTTCAAGACCCGCGAAGGCGCCACCGCAAATGAACAGAATGTTCGTCGTATCGACCTGCAGAAACTCCTGTTGCGGGTGCTTGCGGCCACCCTGCGGCGGTACAGATGCGATTGTGCCTTCCATGATCTTCAAGAGTGCTTGCTGCACGCCTTCGCCCGACACATCGCGCGTGATCGAAGGGTTGTCCGACTTGCGGCTGATCTTGTCGACCTCGTCAATGTAGACGATACCGCGCTGCGCACGCTCAACGTTGTAGTCGGCGTTCTGCAACAGCTTGAGAATAATGTTCTCGACGTCCTCGCCGACGTAACCAGCCTCGGTGAGCGTCGTCGCATCAGCCATCGTGAAAGGCACGTCGAGGATGCGGGCAAGCGTCTGTGCGAGCAGCGTCTTTCCGCAGCCCGTCGGACCGACGAGCAGTATGTTCGACTTGGCAAGCTCGACGTCATTGCTCTTGGAGGCGTGGTTTAACCGCTTGTAGTGATTGTGGACGGCGACAGAGAGTACACGCTTGGCGTGCTCCTGACCGATCACATACGAATCGAGGACAGAGCAGATCTCCTGGGGTGTCGGCACGCCATCGCGTGATTTTACCAGGGTGTTCTTGTTCTCCTCCCTGATGATGTCCATGCACAGCTCGACGCATTCATCACAGATGAACACGGTCGGACCTGCAATCAGTTTGCGAACCTCATGCTGACTCTTGCCGCAGAACGAACAGTAGAGGGTGTTTTTCTCTTGAGCCATGCCTAAAGTCTCACCCCTTAGTTCGGGTAACCCGTATCAAATAGAGCCCGATCGATCCTCCATTGGACCGTCGACACATAAGCCCGCGCCTAAGCCCGATCATTCGGCCGCCGAGTCCATTCTCACAATCTGAGCACGCTAGCCTTCTCCAGATCAAGATTGGATTAACAGCTCGACCCCCCGTCAGTGGTGAAACGGCTCGATTGCCACAGTTTTGTGTCCTCTAAAAGGTACGCCAATAAGGGCATCAAGCGGGTATTGCAACCTCTTGATGCCTAGCCGAAGGGCATAAAAGCAGCAGATCCGAAGATCCTTGGGCGAGAACGAGGAACCGGATGTGAGGTGCTGGGCACCTCCTGTCAAGCGGTTACCTTATCATCAGAAATACCGAACTCTGTTGCTCCCCGCTCCGTCAACACCTTGTCGACGAGGCCGAATTCCTGGGCCTGTTCCGCAGTCATGAAGTAATCACGGTCCAGTGTGCGTTCAATGACATCATAAGTCTGGCCCGTATGCTTGACGTAGATGTCGTTGAGCCGGCGCTTCATCTTAATGATATCTTCAGCATGCCGCTCGATGTCAGAGGCCTGCCCGGAGAAGCCGCCGGAAGGCTGGTGCACCATGACGCGCGCGTTGGGCAGCGCATAGCGCATCCCCTTGGCGCCGGCGCACAATAGCAGAGAGCCCATGGAGGCCGCTTGCCCAATGCACAGCGTTGCCACCGGCGGGCGCACAAACTGAAGCGTATCGTAGATCGCAAAACCGGCCGTCACGACGCCGCCTGGCGAGTTGACATACATCGAGATTTCTTTCTTCGGGTTTTCTGCCTCGAGGAACAAGAGCTGCATACAAATCGAAGCTGCCATGTGGTCCTCGATAGGACCCGTCACAAAGATGATGCGCTCTTTTAAGAGCCGAGAAGGCAGGTCGTAGCCCCGCTCACCGCGGGCTGTCTGCTCGACCACCATGGGCCAGAACGTGTTCGTGAGGCTGTTGACCGGATCGTCCATGGCTTCTTTTCCTCTAAATTCGCAAATGCGCGCTATGCCGAATCGAATGGCCGCAAGCGCACCCTTTTTGGCCAGACGGCCGCTCCGGTGCAACATCTAGCGCGGCCCTTCCTTCAACAAGCTATCGTTTTAGGTCTCGGTGGTCTCCTCGACCTGCTTGAATAGCTCATCTTTCGTCACTTTTTTCTCCGCAGATTTTGCCTGCGACAGTACGTAGTCGACGACCTTGTCCTCGAAAATCGGAGCGCGCAGCTCCGATAACGCGCCGGGTGTCTTCTCATAATACTCGTAGACCGTCTTTTCCTGACCGGGGAAGCGGCGCGCCTGTTCCATCAGCGCCTGGCGCAGCTCATCATGGTTCACTTTAAGGCCGCCCTTCTCGCCGATCTCGCCAACGATAAGGCCCAAGCGTACGCGGCGCTCGGCCATGCGACGGTACTCGGCACGTGCGTCCTCCTCTGTCTTACCCTCGTCGGCAAAGGTTTTGCCACTTTGCTTCAGATTCTCGTTGAGCCGATTCCAAATGGTCTCGAACTCATGCTCAACAAGCAAACCGGGCAATTCGAAGCTGTGGGCCTTCTCCAGTTGGTCGAGAAGCTCGCGCTTCAGCTTCATTCGTGCAGCTGAATCATACTCCTGCTTGATCTGCGCGGCGATGAGCTCTTTGAGCTTATCGAGGCTGTCCGCGCCAAACGTCTTGGCAAACGCATCATCGATCTCAGGCAGAACGGGGAGGGCCACCTCTTTGACGGTTACGTCGAATGTCGCCTCCTTGCTCGCAAGCGCCGGCACGGGATAGTCGCCCGGAAAGGTCGCCTTGATCGTCGGCGTCTCGCCGGCCTTGGCACCCATCAACCCATCCTCAAAGCCTGGAATAAACTTGCTCTGACCGAGCACGAGATGCGCATCTTGGCCCGTGCCATCCTCGAAGGGCTCGCCATCGATCTTTCCAATGAAATCGATCGTTACGCGGTCCCCGGACGCAGCGGCGCGGCCCTCCTCAGGGGTCCACGTCGTGCCACGTTCAGCAAGCTCACCAATCGCCTTGTCGATTGCTTCGGGCTCCACTTCGGCAACCAACCGCTCCAGCGTGAGCTTCTTCAAGTTGGTCAACTTGATCTCGGGCAGCACCTCAAAGGACATGGAGTAGGCCAGATCCGCCTCGCCCGCGAAGACCCGCTCAATCTCTTCTTTGTCCTCAGGAAAAGCGATACTCGGCTGCGCAGCCGGGCGCTCATTGCGCTCCTCGATCGCCTTGGTGCTTGTCTCCTTGACAGCCTGTTCCAAGACCTCCGCCATCAGCGAACGCCCGTACATCTTCTTTAAGTGGGGAACGGGAACCTTTCCCTTTCGGAAACCCTTGAGCTGAACACGGTCCTTGATCTCATCCAGCCGCTGATTGAAGCGCTGACCCAGTTCTTCAGCACCAACCACCACCTTCATGGTGCGCTTCAGGCCCTCGTTATTCGTTTCGGTGATTTGCATCTCTCTCCAACCTGCTAATGGCAGCGTCACAGCCTCGATCGCCTCCGCAGCCAGTTCGACCCGGCCCTCCGGTCCGATCCTAGCCCGGTTGCGTGGTGCGGGCGGAGGGACTTGAACCCCCACGGCCAAGGCCACCAGAACCTAAATCTGGCGTGTCTACCAATTCCACCACGCCCGCGCGCCGCGCCCTGCCGTAGGGCGTGGCATAAGCCAAACACCCGCAGACCCTCACATTTTTCGCAAGTTTCGTCTGGCTACTGGGAACGGTCAGGCATGGTATATCTGGCGCGCTTGCGAAAAATCAACGCCATTTCGCCTCAGGCGCCAGCCGCGCAGGACAAACCGTGCCTTTTCCGGCCGCCCGAGCGCCCCTCAGGACGCGCTGGAGCGCCTCCACAGGGACCGGTTGCAACACCATTGGCACGACACTAGTTTGCTGCGCATTCAGCCATCAGGAGCAAGCATTTGCTGCCAAGTTCAAGCGTCGCTGCCGCAGTAGGGCGTACACTTCTCATTCGACTCCGCCGGGCCTCGCAGGAGACGGGCTGCACAATCCTGGGCAAGGCTGAATTCATGAACCCCGGGCAGTCGGTCAAGGATCGCGCAGCACTTGGTATCATTTCCGACGCCGTCAACCGCGGCCGCCTCAAGCCCGGCGGCACAATTGTAGAAGGAACGGCTGGCAATACGGGCATAGGGCTCACCATACTGGCCAATACCTTGGGATTTCGCACCGTCATCGTTATCCCCGATACGCAGGCGCAAGAAAAAAAGGACGCGCTGCGCCTCCTGGGCGCCGAGGTCGTCGAGGTGCCCGCTGTGCCCTACAAGAACCCCAACAATTACGTGAAATATTCAGCCCGCCTCGCCGAGGTCATCGATGCGCGTGAGCCAGAAGGTGCAATATGGGCCAATCAGTTCGACAACATTGCCAACCGCGACATCCATATGACGACAACGGCTGAGGAAATTTGGTCCGATACGAACGGCGAGATTGACGGTTTCGTTGCAGCCGTCGGTTCGGGAGGCACGTTGGGAGGTGTATCGCGTGTGCTCAAAACCAAGCGTGCCGCCATTCGCACCGCGCTGGCCGACCCGCCCGGCTCCGCGCTCTACGCCTACTACACGACTGGCGAGCTGAAAGCACAGGGTTCTTCGATCACGGAGGGGATCGGCCAAGGCCGCATCACCAAGAACCTTGAAGGCGCACCGATTGACACCGCGTTTCAGATCCCCGACGCGGAGGCGGTACAAACCGTGTTTCAACTCACCGCTGAAGAAGGACTGTGCTTGGGCGCTTCAAGCGGCGTCAATGTTGCCGGTGCCGTCCGGCTCGCCAAGGAACTGGGACCGGGCCACACGATCGTGACCATCCTTTGCGACCCTGGAACCCGCTATCAATCAAGACTTTTCAACCCGGCCTTTCTTCAGTCGAAATCGCTGCCTATCCCGGCCTGGCTCGCGCGCGAACCTCGTGTCCTGCCAAGCGTTTTTGCCGATCCGGCCACCAGGTGAGGCCATCGGGCCGGCTTTGCGCGTAATCCTTGCGGGCACCGCAAGTTTTTCCTATGTGGCTAAGAAAATGAAGCGCGTCCGGCTCCCTTGCCTCCGCGCGATAACAAAGTGGAATGGAGAGGAAACGTGCTGAACTCCGCCAAGAAGTGGCTTGTCGAAACGGATTGGCTTGCCGCGCATCTCGACACTCCCGATCTCGTCATTCTCGACGCCAGTTGGCACTTGCCCGGCGTCGGACGCGACCCCAAGGCCGAATACCTCGCCGAGCACATACCAGGCGCGCACTTCTTCGATATCGACGATCTCTCCGACGATAAATCGTCGCTTCCTCACATGCTGCCCTCCACCGTCAAGTTTGCTTCCCGCATGAAGAAGATGGGCATCGGTGACGGGATACGCATTGTGATCTACGACACCTATGGCCTGTTCTCTGCGCCACGCGTGTGGTGGACGTTTCGCGCGATGGGGCACGAGGACGTTGCTATCCTCAACGGCGGCCTGAAGAAGTGGAAGGCAGAAGGGCTTCCGCTGGAGGATGGCCCCGCAAGGAAGCGCCCCGAGTGTCATTACACGCCTCGCATCAACGCCTCGCTTGTCCGCGACATCGATGACATCAAGCAAGTGCTGAGCAAGAATTCCGCGCAGATTGTCGATGCGCGCCCGGCTGCACGATTTGCGGGCAGTGAGCCCGAGCCGCGCCCTGGCTTGCGCGGGGGTCACGTGCCCGGCGCCCGTAATGTGCCCGCACAATCGCTGATCAATGACGACGGAACACTAAAAACCCCAGCCGAGCTCACCAAGATCTTCGCCGATGCAGGGATAGATCCCTCCTCGCCCGTGATCGCCACCTGCGGCTCCGGCGTCACCGCCTCGATTCTATCGCTGGCCCTGGCCGTGCTCGGGCAAACAAATGCGGCCGTCTACGATGGAAGCTGGGCGGAGTGGGGCGCCGACAATCACCTGCCCGTCGAGACAGGCGCGGCACGCTAAAGCCCCCACTGATCCAGCCAGATACTACTCCGCCTGGGGCACCCTTAACGCTTAACGTTTGCCCGAAATGACGTGGCTTTGTACGCGGTGTGCAGTAAGATTCGGGCGCAGGCTCGATATGGTACCCGAGTTCACGCCAGCCCAGCCGATCTCACCGGACAGGCGTCCGTACTCGATCTTGGCACACCGGTTCATGATGACTTTGAGACCAGCGGCTTCAGCCTTGGCAGCAGCTTCGTCATTGCACACGCCTAGCTGCATCCAAATGACTTTGAGGCCAAGCCTGTCCTTGACCGCGATCGCTTCGCGCGTGATCCCGAGCGCGACCTCAGAGTTACGGAAGATGTCAACGACGTCGACGGGCCCTTCCAACCCCGCAAGCGTTCCATAGACCTTCTGACCAAGTATCTCCTTGCCCGCTGCTCCCGGATTGATCGGTATCACCTGATAGCCCTTGCCAAGAAGATACTTCATCGCGAAGTAGCTCGGCCGGATCGTATTTGCGCTGGCTCCTACGAACGCAAACACGCGCGCGTCGCTCAAGACCTGCGCGATTTCATGGTCGCTATACGTATCGTGCCTCATGCCTCGCCCATATCAAGCTCAACGCGACCATCGTCACCAAGCTTGAAATAGGGGTTGAAGGCAACTTCCCACAAGTGGCAGTCGGGATCGGCAAAGTATCCTGAGTACCCGCCCCAAAAAACTTTGCCCGCAGGCTTTACCAACTTGGCGCCAGCGGCAACCGCCTCGGCCAGCACCGTGTCGACGTCGGCCTCGCTGCGCGCGTTGTGGGCGAGCGCGACGCCAGAAAAACCAGGCGCGCTATCTTCGACAGTTGCATCCTCGGCCAACGGGCCCCGCCCATAGACAAGACGACACCACCGCCATCTAAGAAGGTCACAGATTCCTGGGACGCGGTCGAAGCCTTGAAGCCCAGCGCTTCATAGAACGTGCGCGAGCGCGCAACATCTTTGACGCCAAGCGTGATGATCGAGATCCGCGGCTCCATTGGCTAACTCCATCAGCGCGTTTGCACTTAGAGTAAGATTCACGTTCTTGATGGAATCACTCAGCCTTGGCCCAGAACGTCTCAAACATATGAGTGAATCGTACTCTAGGGTCTAGACCCTAGGGCACCTCGAAAAATAACCCATACTCCGATTTATGCGAGTCTGATGCCTGACAGATTGATTCGGGCGGGGCACGATGGCGCAGATTGGGTTTTTCGATTCCGACAGGAGGCTTGAGCTTCTGTCGAAGAAAGGTGATCGGCTTGAGGCGATCGACAAGCTTGTTAGGTGGGAGAGCTTTCGCGCCGACATCGAGGCCGTCGTTGTGACGCCGGACGACACAAAAAAGTCCAACGCCGGCCGCAAGCCCATCGACGCCATTATTCTGTTCCGCATGCTCGTCGTGCAGACGCTGTACAATCTCTCCGACGAGGAAACCGAATTCCAGATCAACGACCGCATGACCTTCATGCG
>JAAERO010000218.1 GCA_024230315.1 Hyphomicrobium sp. | reverse complement strand
GCTAACACCAAACGGCCAGACTTGACGCTCGCCAGCCACAGTGGCGGCAAGTGAGGGTCTGATTACCGCAGTTCCTGCTTCGAGGAACGGAAATTGGCGCACTCCATCATCGATGCAGTGTCATCCGGGGAATGTCGGCTTGAAGTCTTGGACGCTCGCTGGAATGGCCGTTGTTGGAGCGGCTTCCTTGGTGCTTTTCTTACTCCTCTCGCACTACGCCTGGTAACCATCTCCGGTACCAACGCCTGACCGCTCGTCAAATCCCTCGACGGCGTCCACCTACTTGGCGGAAATACAGCCGATCTTCAATAAGCGCTGTGTCGCCTGTCACGGTTGCTTGGGGTCGCCCTGCAACCTCAAGCTCACCTCCTTTCGGGCAGCCGAGCGAGGTGCTCTTGTCCAGAACCCTTATTCGATCCACCTGGAGGACTATCAGCGCACCGGAATGGACGTGGTCCAGACGACCGCAGAGTGGCGCAAGCACGGCTTCTATCCAGTGCTTTCGCGCGGCGGCTCGAAGCTTGAGTACTTCAATCTCTCGCTGCTCTACCGGATGGTGGAGGCCGGTACGCGGCACAACAAACCGGGGTTCTCTCGCCAGACCCTCATACCGATCTATTCTCGACGCTATAAGCACCAGTGTCCGGCCACGCCTGATGCGGTCAAGGCGCACCTTAGGGCACCTCGAAAAATAACCCATACTCCGATTTATGCGAGTCTGATGCCTGACAGATTGATTCGGGCGGGGCACGATGGCGCAGATTGGGTTTTTCGATTCCGACAGGCGGCTTGAGCTTCTGTCGAAGAAAGGTGAT
>JAAERO010000217.1 GCA_024230315.1 Hyphomicrobium sp. | reverse complement strand
ATTCGGTTTCCTCGTCGGAGAGATTGTACAGCGTCTGCACGACGAGCATGCGAAACAGAACAATGGCGTCGATGGGCTTGCGGCCGGCGTTGGACTTTTTTGCGTCGTCCGGCGTCATAACAACGGCCTCGATGTCGGCGAGAAAGCTCTCCCACCTAACAAGCTTGTCGATCGCCTCAAGCCGATCACCTTTCTTCGACAGAAGCTCAAGCCGCCTGTCGGAATCGAAAAACCCAATCTGCGCCATCGTGCCCCGCCCGAATCAATCTGTCAGGCATCAGACTCGCATGGATCGGAGTATGGGTTATTTTTCGAGGTGCCCTTTAGAAGAGCCCGGTACCTATACGATCTTCCACGAGCAGCGCAGCGTTGTCGGCGACCGTCTTTATGTCTCTGACAACATTTCCGGTTTGCGCATCGTGGTGAAATCCGCAACGACGGGCAACGAGATCCCAATCGCGCCGACGGCTGTATCTCAGACCTATACGTTTGGCAGCCGCTCGGGCACATCAGCCTTTGCGTTTAACATCGCCGAGCCCGGCCGCTTTTGCCTCGCAGCGGCCTATGAGGACGGCCGCACTGAGCCCCAAGCCGTCCTTGCCATTGGGCACGACTTCATTGCAGGCTTGATGATCACCATTCTGGGTAGTCTGGCGATCGTGTTCGCTTTTATGGCTGCGGCAGTTGTCCTTGTGGTGGTGGTGTGGCGCAGGCGCAAGGCAGCGCGCGCCGTAGCCGCATGAAGCCTTGGCGAAAACCAGGGCGGGAAAGAACCGTTCGACAATGACGCAATCGCAGCAATCCAACGCGCAATCTGCAAATCCCCTAGACGACTCTTCGGCAACGATTCTTACCGTCGGTGACCTTGAGGCTGTCTTCCTACCCGCTCATGGAATGCTCGGTGTTTCGCTCCGTCACCAGGGCGTCGAAATCCTGCGGCGCCCGCAAGATCTCGAAGCCGCTGCCGCGAAAGGCAGCACTACCGGGATCCCGTTCCTATATCCGTGGGCCAACCGGCTGGCCGGTCATCGATACGAGGCGGTTGGGCAGACGGCGGAGCTGGATCCCGCTTCACCGCTCCTCCACTTTGACGCCAATGGCCTGCCGATGCACGGCGTGCCCTGGTCGCATCTCGCCTGGGACATCATAGAGGCCCGGCAGGACCGCCTGATCGCTGGCCTCGACTGGTCAAGCGCGGAACGTCTTGCGGTGTTCCCGTTCCGCCACCGGTTGACGATGACGGCGTCGCTCCAAGCCGACAGCCTGACTCTTGAGACGGAGGTGTTTGCGGGCAAACAGGGTTCCGTTCCGGTGAGCTTCGGCTTCCATCCCTACATAGGTGTGCCGGGTCTGCCGCGCGCAGAATGGAGGCTGACGCTGCCGGCCATGCGCCGGCTTTTGCTCGATCAGCGTGGGATTCCGACGGGCCGCGAGGAAGCCTATAGCGGCCCTAACGGCCCGCTCGGCGAGCGTGATTTCGACGACGGTTTTGCCTTAGCTGAGGAGCGCGCGGCATTCTGCATCGCCGGTGCCGGTCGCCGCATCTTCGTGGAGCTTCTTGAGGGCTTCACGAATGCGCAAGTCTTCGCGCCGAAGGACGCCGATTACACCGCATTCGAGCCGATGACCGCACCGGCGAACGCATTTGTAAGCGGTGAGGGCCTGCGGCTTGTGAAACCCGGTGGCCGGTTCCGTGCGGCGTTCCGCATTCGTATTGGCTCGAACGCTTAATTGCGCCCACCCGATCCGCGACCATTACGCTCCGATCATGAGCTAACCAACCGCGCGTACCCCTGTTCCATCGTCTCTTCCAGCGCGGCTTTGTATTCTGGATAGGAGGCGTCCTTCTCCGTGATTTCGCCGAAGTCGCCGCCGAACTCCTCGCGCTTCGCGTACACAATAGGCGTTGCCACCGGCACGAACATCGCACCGTGTTTGTGCAGCGTCGTGATGATCCCGCGCATCTTCCCAACGCGGTCGATCTGCGACACGACCACCATGCGCATCGCGCCCTTCGTCAGTGACACGAGGTGAATGAACATGGAGGACGTGGGGATATAAATCCGTCTCCTATGGGAGTAGGGCGCGTCAGCCCGGTCACGCTCTTGGAATAACAAGATCGGCCAGTCCGGTTCCCAGCTCACGTCCGTACGATAGGCAATGATCACGCCGGGGTGCGCAAAACACGGCCGCAGCGTCAGGTAGCTGCCGATGTAGTGGTCGACGGCGGCACGCGTGTAGGCTCCCATGTAAACGGGTGCCACGAGCCCACCTTCGCCCTGCAGCTCCATTGGCCCGTGGGACTCCTTGCCGTCCCAGGCTTCCTTTAGCTTGTCGTACTCGAGCCCCAGCACCATGCACACGTCGAACAGCGTTTGCTCGCGTACCGAGCGCCCCCCAAGCAGATTCTGGATCGTTTTCTCATGACAGTCGGCAGTGTCGGCGAGTTCGGCCTGCGTTAGCTTCTTCTCGATCATAGCCGTCTTGATCTGGGCCAGTGCCGTTTCGCGCGCGGATTTCGAAACTGAGCCCTTCATGCCAAGTGTGCCCTCACGTCCGGCGGTCTAAATGGAATTTACTGGAATTTACCGGTTTTTTCCCCCTGCGGGCAAACGGGAAAGAGTCGGCGCCTGCGTTTCCTTCTTGTTGCCGCCAGGCCGTCTCGTCTTTCTGCGGCGCCAGCGGCAGGTTCCGTTGAGGGGGATCAGTGTGGTTTCGCGTTCGCGCCGCCTCCGCAATCGGAACCTACGTTTGGGAGCCATGGCCATGAAAGCTTTTAGCGACGCAGATCCCCTTTCGCCGGACCTCAGCGGTCCAGCCTCCGCAATCCTTGTGGCGCTTGCCGGCGCGGCCATTGTTGCCGTCGGCCTACTTCTGCTTGGCGCCTGAGGAGCCAAGAACCCTTCGATCAATAGAAAAGGGCGACGAAAGCCAAAAGCCTCCGCCGCCCACTTCGCAAATTGTGAAGGTAAGTTTAGAGAACGTCCAAACTCACAGGGGCAAGCCCCGCACCTGTCATTCCGATCACCTGGGCAGCACCCCGCGAAAGGTCGATGACGCGGCCACGAATGAACGGCCCGCGGTCATTTATGGTGACCACGACCGAGCGGCCGTTGCGGCGGTTCGTTACCCGAACTTTGGTGCCAAACGGCAGCGAACGATGGGCAGCTGTCATGGCGCTGGGATTGAAGCGGGCTCCCGAAGCCGTCTGCTGACCCTGCCAATAGTAAGAAGCGATCCCAGACCCGGCAGAGCGGCGAGCGCCGGTGGATCCCAATGACGCCACGCGGGTCCGCGTACGGCGCGAAGTCGAGCGCTTGCTTGCGCTGCGACGGCCGGACCGCTTCGTGTAAACGCGATTGTTTGAGCTATAATTGCGGCTCGAACCAGCGGTCGCTGACTTTGAAGAACCACACGCAACCTGTGCGCCCATGCACTTCCAGTAGGTTGCAGCACTGGCGGGAGCCAGCGTCAGTAAGCCAAGGATCACTACACTCAAAGCAGAATAGATATACGTCCGCATTCCTATACTCCTCTTTACAGCGACAGTGCCCGAGCTAGACGCTCAACCCCCAAACCAGATCATCCCAAGCAGACGACCTGGAGATTGCTCCTTGATGGACGCAGCGGTTTTTGGTGGGAGGGGATTGTTTTTGTGGCGTATGGCCCGTAGCGAAACCCAGAACTCGTACCGTCGCTTTCGAAAAGGGGGTGAACCCCGTTCTGGCGCTGGCTACGGACCACCGCTAAATGTGGCGGTCAACCTTGCCGGCGGAACGACATATGTCACAAAATGCGCTAATCACCTGATTTTTAAGGGGGTTGCTGCAGTGCACTAGTGCAGTGCCGCGACGGCAGGTCGCAGGTGCGAGACTGCGCGCACACGATTCCAATGGTGCAAGCACATTGGGGCGAGGAGGCCGGCATGGAGAAGCAAGACGTTGCGCAGGAGTTGGGTGCGCCAAGCTTCTCCACTTCACTGGGAGTTTGGGCGCGGATCGGCTTTTTGTCCTTCGGCGGACCGGCCGCACAGATCGCGCTCATGCATCGCGTTCTCGTTGACGAGCGCAGGTGGCTTGATGAGCACCAGTATCTATCCGCACTAAGCTTTTGCATGCTGCTGCCAGGGCCGGAGGCGATGCAGCTTGCGACCTATTCGGGCTGGCGCCCTCACGGTGTCAAAGGCGGCTTGGCTGCTGGTCTGTTGTTCGTTGTGCCTGGCGCCGTTCTTGTTTTCGCGCTTTCGCTTCTCTATGGGGCATTCGGCAAGGCACCACCGGACGAAGCGCTGTTTGAAGGCGTTAAGGCCGCTGTCCTCGCTATCGTGCTAGAGGCGCTTTGGCGTGTTTCGCAGCGGGCTCTTCGTGGTTCGTTCGACTGGGTTGTTGCAGCGGTTGCATTCGTCGCCGTCTTCTTTCTCGACCTCCCGTTCCCGCTGGTGGTTGCTGCCGCAGCCATCGGCGGATATCTGCGCACATCGGACCTAGCGGACGGTTTGGCTGCGCCAGCGCCGACCGTACGATTCTCGCAAACGGCACGTACTTTCGCGCTCTGGCTTGTGATCTGGATTGGCCCGCTGCTCGCTGTCGCGGCCGTTTTTGGCAGCGATCACGTGTTGGCGCAGCTTGCATGGTTCTTTTCCAAGCTGGCCGTTGTCACGTTCGGCGGCGCCTACGCGGTCTTGGCCTACATGGTGCAGGCGGTGGTTCAAGGCTACGGGTGGCTATCCCCTGGTGAGATGCTCGACGGGCTCGGCCTCGCCGAGGCGACGCCCGGACCGCTTATCCTTGTAACGGAGTTTGTCGGCTATATCGCAGCACTACGTTTCGGCGGCGGCGAGCCCATCCTGATCGGATTGCTCGGCGCGCTTGTCACCTTGTGGGCGACGTTTGCGCCCTGTTTCCTTTGGATTTTCGTGGGCGCTCCTTACATCGAATGGCTCACAGGCGCTCCGCGTCTGGTGTCCGCCCTGCGCACAGTGACCGCGGCCGTGGTCGGTGTCATCCTCAACCTTTCGGTCTGGTTCGCACTTCACGTCCTCTTCGGTGACGTGAGCGAACAAGCGCTCGGCCCCCTCCGGCTCTTCGTGCCTGATTTGGCGACCGTCAACTGGATGTCGCTCTTCCTTTCGGGGCTGGCAGTCGTGCTCTTGGTCAATCTGCGCCGGGGCATCGCCATGACGCTTGGCATATGTGTCGGCCTCGCGTTGCTGTCGTTCTATGTTGCCGCCGCTTAGAGCCAGCCCTTGCGGCGGAAATAGAGGAAGGGGACGAGCGCGGCGACGAACATAAGACCGAGCGCAAAAGGATATCCGAAGAGCCAATCGATCTCGGGCATGTACTTGAAGTTCATGCCGTAGATCGAGGCGACAAGCGTCGGTGGCAACAAGACAACTGCCATCACCGAGAACAGTTTGATGATCTGGCTTTGCTCGATGCTGATCATGCCCAATGTGGCCTCGAGCAAGAAGGCGATGCGCGTCGAGAGAAAGCGCGTGTGATCCATCAGCGAGCTGATGTCGCGCTGTGCGGCTTTGATGCGCTGGCGCGTGCGCGAGTCATCACCGCGCTCACGCACGACCTGCAAATAGTAATGGAACATTCGACTGAGCGACGTTGCACTATCCTCTGCACGGGCAGTAATGTCGCCCGCCTTGCCAATGCCTCTCAGTAACACGTCATAGCGGCGGCTGCGCGTTTGTTGGCCCCCTTTGACGCCAAAGATGCCTTGAGCAAGCCGGTCAACCTCGTCCTGAATCCTTTCGATGAGGTCAGCCATGCGGTGGATCAGCGCTTCGAGTAGCCCGATCATGATGGCGCTGCCTTCAGCGCAGGGCGCATCACCCTTTTCCACGCGCTGGAGGAAGAGAGGAACCGCCCTAGGATCGGCATGGCGCACCGTGACCAGCCGGTTGCCCGCCAGAATAAACGTAACGGCTGAGGTCAAGGGGACGGGCTCTTCGATGTTGTAGACGATGGACGCCGTCATGAAGTAGGCGCCGTTCTCCAGGAAGTAGCGGTTGGAGGGCTCAATTTCGCGCATTTCTGCGCGCGTGGGGATCTCGATCCCGAACTCGTGCTCAACAAATGCTATCTCCTCTTGCGTGGGCTGCAAGAGATCGATCCAAATGCACTCATCTGTAAGGGGGCTCGATTCTGGCCGCGGCGTCAGGTTCGCTCCATCGGACTTATAGATTGTAAGCATGGCCTTTCCCCTGCCGCTTGATCTTGGCGTCTGCAAACGCGTTCCACCAGCTCTCCTATACCATCTGTGCTTATGGTGCACGTGACAGGTTACGCTATCGTCACTTGTCTGGACGGGCCGCGTGCTGGCCAGCCGTCATTTTCAGGATGCCTTACGCAATCAAGCGAGAGAGATCTTTGACCGGGTTTTTCTTTTAGGCGTGCGCCGGGGCCGGTCGAGGCTATCAATTTTCAGGTGCCACAGTCGCATAACGTCGCCTTCGCTTCTCAGCTCGGCAGTGACGCGCGCACGCCCCGTGGCGAATTTGGCAACGAAGGTCACTGTGACCGTATTGCTCAGCATCTCTGAGAAGATCGCGGCCGCTCGGGATGGCGACGTCATTTTTCCAAACGCTTCTTTTGTCCAACGCGACCCGTGTGTGACGTCATTGACGTAGCGCAGTGCGCCCAGTTCCTTCAGAGCAACCAACGATTGTTGAGCTTCCGGCTGGTTGAGGTTGGCGGCGATCGACTTGGCATAGTAGGGCTTGATGTCGCCAATCGACCAGGTTTGAGACAGCTCGCGCGTGATCTTGACCGCAAGCGCTTCGTTGGCCGTTCCCTCGCGATCGATCGCCAGCGCGAGATTGCCGAGGAAGCTTCCGCAGAAAACGATGAGGGCGGCAAACAGCACGCCGAGTATGAAGAAAAATGAACGGATCATGGTTGTCCCGTCTCGCTTCGTTGGCCCCAATGTCACCCCTCCCGTCCTCAATGCGGGCAAGGATCGCATTTCGTTTGAGGGCACCTCGAAAAATAACCCATACTCCGATTTATGCGAGTCTGATGCCTGACAGATTGATTCGGGCGGGGCACGATGGCGCAGATTGGGTTTTTCGATTCCGACAGGCGGCTTGAGCTTCTGTCGAAGAAAGGTGAT
>JAAERO010000216.1 GCA_024230315.1 Hyphomicrobium sp. | reverse complement strand
CACCTTTCTTCGACAGAAGCTCAAGCCGCCTGTCGGAATCGAAAAACCCAATCTGCGCCATCGTGCCCCGCCCGAATCAATCTGTCAGGCATCAGACTCGCATAAATCGGAGTATGGGTTATTTTTCGAGGTGCCCTCTAGAGTAAGATTCACTCATCTGTTGGAGACGTCTCGGGCGAATGCCAAGTGGTTCCATCAAGAACGATCTTGCTCTAGCGCATCACCTACTGGGCGGATGAGAGCTGCGTGCCGTAGAACGAGTGCGGCGCCGGATCGATGACGGTGGCGCCGAATGTTTGCACCTCGAGCACTGCGAGTGCGCGCTGGCTGAGCCCGCTCGACTCAAGACGCACGATCCCATCCACGCCGGCAAAGCCGTTCTTACGTGTCAGGTTGCCAGGCGTGAAGCGGGTGCCCGGCGGATTCGACGAAAGATTGATGGCAAGGCTCATGGCGTCATAGGCGACGCTTGCGATGCGCGGCGGTGTGCTGCCAAACGTCGTGGCGAAGCGCTCCGCGAAAGAGCGCCATGCGACAGGATCAGGGCTCGCGTACCAGCCGCCAACGAATGCGCTGTCGCGGCCGATTGACGGGAAGTCCCATGCACCCGTGCCCAACAGTTGCACGCGCGTGGTATCAAGGCCCGAGTAAGCGACGACTGGGCCGATCTGCGGCAGCACTTCTTGGCCCCCCGGTAGGAACAGAGCATCGACTGGTGTGCTTGCCGCAGCGTTGGTCCTGATCGCCTCGACCACGTGTTTGGTCGGCCTGAGCATGCCATTGACGCCCGGCGGATATTTTTCGACTATGGCAACCGAACCGCCAGCGCGCTCGACTGCGCGGCGGAACGCCGACTCTACGACCCTGCCGTAGGCCGTGTCGGGAATAAGTGCCGCAAACCTCCTCTTTCCTCGTGAGGCAGCGTAAGCGACGATGCGGCGGACCTCCTGCTCGGGCAGGACGCTCATGAGATAGACACCGTTTCCGGCGACCTGCGTATCGTTGGAGAAGGCAAGCACAGGCACGCGCGCTTGACGCGCAACCGGCATCACGCCGATCACGGATTTCGCCAACAGTGGCCCGAGGATGATCTCCGCGCCGTCTCGAACAGACGCGTCAGCCGCGGCGCGCGCGCCGGCAGCCGTACCACCGTCGTCCTTCGTTACGAGCTGTATGGAGGGGTCGTTGCGCTCGAACAGCGCCAGCTCTGCTGCCCGCTTCATGTTCTTGGCAATGGCCGCGGTCTCGCCCATGCCACCCATTGGCAGCAGGAGCGCAATCTTCACGGGAGGCCGGTTCTTAGAAGCAGCCGCGTCGAGAGGTGGCACGATCGTCGCTGTCGGGGCACCGTTTGGGCCGCCGCCCGTGGAGCAGGCGGCCAGGAGCGCAACGGAAACGGCCGCTGCGCTGGCACGCCAAGCCCGCGTGCTGCCCCTTGCCGCTCCTAACCTGATGCGCATCAGGTGGCGCGCCCCCCGCCCCGCGCCCTAAGCTGCTTAGACCGGATGGCCTCCGCAGCAGGGACAGTGTAACGAATCGATTATATTTGGTTAGACACTTGATCGCCGTGGCGAAAGTGTCCCCGCGCCACTCTCACAGTTTTTCGGCGCCCGGATCGTCGAAAACGTTGCGGTATTGGATGGATGAGCAAGCAATGAGCAGCCGCGAACGTGTGCCCGGCGGGACCGCCGCCCGCGTCTTGGCTGAGATGCATCGGCACCTCGACGAGGGTCTTGCGCCCGGGCTCTATTTCGTCGCGACACCGATTGGTAGTCTGGGCGACGTCACGTTGCGTGCGCTATCAGTCCTCGCCCGCGCCGATTTGATCTTGTGCGAGGACACGCGGCATAGCCGCACCCTTCTGGCGCACTACGGCGTCGGCACACCGACGCGGCCTTACCACGAGCACAACGCTGCGCGCGAGCGCCCACGCCTATTAGCCGACTTGCAAGGCGGCCGTCGCGTTGCGCTCATCTCGGACGCAGGGACGCCGCTTGTCTCCGACCCGGGGCTGAAGCTCGTGCGGGCGGCGCTTGATGCCGGGCACCGGGTCGAGTGTCTGCCGGGCGCGTCAGCCGTATTGGCTTCGCTCTCGGTGGCCGGGTTGCCAACCGACGCGTTCCTTTTCGCTGGCTTCCTCCCCACCAAGGCTGCCGCGCGGCGCACGCGCATCGCCAAGCTAAAAGACGTTCCCTCAACGCTTATCTTCTTCGAGGCACCTTCGCGCGTGGCCGCGACGCTGGTTGATTTGGTGGCCGAGCTTGGTGCCCGTCCCGCAGCGATCGCGCGTGAGCTCACAAAGCTGCACGAGGAGGTTCGCCGCGCTCCGCTCGACGACTTGGCCGCTTCTACGAGTGGTGAGACGATCAAGGGGGAGGTGGTCATCGTCGTCGGGCCGCCGCAAAAGGAAGAGATCACTGATGCTGACATCACCGCGCAGCTTCAAGCCGCACTTGCGGATACGAGCCTGCGTGACGCCTCCAAAGCGATCGCCGAGGCGCTGGGTGTGCCCAGGACCCGCGTCTATGATGTGGGACTGCGCCTGACGCGTGGTGACACATGATGGCTTTTGACCGCTTTCATCAGAGTGTGGCTGGGCCGACCGTCGCGGAGCGCCGGGCACGTTTGCGCCGTGGCCGCGTTTCGGAGGCCATTGCGGCTGGTGTTTTGATGACAAAAGGCTACAGAATCGTCGGTCGCCGCGTTAAGACGCCCGCCGGCTAGATCGACATCATCGCAGTGTGGGCCAAGCGCCTTGCCTTCGTCGAGGTGAAGCAGCGGCGGACACGCGAAGACGCCGAAGCTCCATCACGAAAAAGCAAGCAAGCCGCGTTCGCCGCGCCGCCAATCTGTGGCTTGCCCGCCATCCGCGCTTTCACGAGCACGAATTCGGATTTGACGTTGTATTCCTGGTGCCACGTCAGTGGCCGCGCCACATTGCGAATGCGCTGTGACGGGCGCGGCTTGACCTATCAACCATTGCGGTCTTGCGATTCCCGCCGTTTCGGGGCACGTCCTCACAAATGACCCTTCGCGTTGCTTGCCAGATGGACCCTATCGAGCGGATCGACATCCGTGGCGATTCCACGTTCGCGATCCTGCTCGAGGCGCGCAGCCGCGGGCACGACATGTTCTATTATTTGCCGAAGGATCTCGCTTTGCACGGGCATCGCCTGCTTGCACGCGGTGCGACGCTAAACGTCGAGGATAAGGAAGGCGACCACTACAAGCTTTCGGATCCTCGCGTTGAAGATCTTTCAACGCGCGATGTCGTGCTGCTGCGTCAGGATCCGCCCTTCGACATGAGCTACGTTACGACGACGCATCTACTGGAGCGCATCCATCCTGAGACGCTTGTCGTCAACGATCCCGCGCACGTGCGCAACGCGCCGGAGAAGGTCTTCGTTCTCGATTTTCTCGATCTGATGCCGCCGACCATCATCACGCGCTCGCTTAACGACGTGCAAGAGTTCCGGGCCGAATACAAGGACGTCATCCTCAAGCCGCTTTATGGCAATGGTGGCGCTGCCATCTTCCGCATCGGGCCCGACGACACGAACGTCGCCTCACTTGTGGAGCTGTTCCAGACCGTCTTTCGCGAACCGTTCATGGTGCAGCAGTACCGCCCCGAGATCAAAGACGGCGATAAGCGCATCATCCTTATCGACGGCGAGGTGGCAGGCGCCATCAACCGGTTGCCACCTGCGGGCGATACGCGCTCCAACCTGCATGTGGGCGGCATCGCAAAGCCCACAACGCTTACGTCGCGTGATCAGGAGATCTGCGCCCGGCTCGGGCCGGAACTCAAGAAGCGCGGCCTACTGTTTTCTGGCATCGACGTCATCGGGCCCTACCTCACCGAGATCAACGTCACCTCGCCGACGGGTATTCGCCAAGTGAGGGATTTCGGCGGGCCCGACATCGCTGCACTTATCTGGGACGCGATCGAAAGAAAAGTAGCGGCCAATTCTAAGCCGCGCCGCTAGAGCCTGATCGTTTCACTTGGAAACGCTTGAGTCGCGTCCAAGTAAAACGTGAATCACGTCTCTACACTTTTGATTTATGGTCTAGACCCTAGAGCAAGATTCACTTATCTGCCGGGAACCTTCTGGGCGAATGCCAAGTGATTCCATCAAGAACGATCTTGCTCTATTTTTTGCGGCTGCGCTTTTTGCTGTACTTCCTATTTTTGCTCTTCTTTTTCTTCTTGGCGGTCTTGGGCGGAGGGGGCGGAGCCTTGCAGTCGCGATAGCGGGTGAGCATCGCCTCACTGGGTTCAAAGCCGCGGCTCAGCCCATTGCTCGGGAGGTTTTCGAGGCGTGGTGTCGGATACAGAGCCTTCCATTCCAAATATTTGAATCCGTGCTCCAAGAGCGCCGTAGCTCTCACCGTGCGCGCCGTGCTGGATTTCTCCCCCAGTAGGACGGCGATGATCTTGTTTCCATTGCGTGTTGCGCTGGCGACAAGGTTATAGCCGGACGCGCAGGTGTAACCTGTTTTGATGCCGTCGCCGCCAGGATAGGTGACGATGATGGCGTTGTGCGTGTGCAATATCCTCTTGCCGACCTTTGCTTCAACTTTGGCATACAGCGGTGCGTGCTCGGGAAAATCGCGCAGCAATGCCTGGGCAAGCAGGGCCATGTCGCGTGCAGTCGTTACTTGTTGTGTTGCGGGCAACCCATGCGGATTGACGAAGTGAGTGTTCATCATGCCAAGCTCGGCGGCCTTTTGGTTCATCTGTTTGATAAACGCTTGCTCGTCGCCGCTCAGTGTTTCCGCGATCGCCACGGAAACGTCGTTGGCCGACTTGATGATTAACGCGCGCAGAGCTTCGCTAAGCGTGATGTGCTTGCCGACGGCCAGCCCCAATTTCGTGGGCGGCTGTCTTCGCGCTGCTCGCGACATGATGACTTTTGTTCTCATCAATGCCTGCCCGTCGCGCACGGCCTCGAACGCAAGGTAGGCCGTCATCATTTTGGTAAGGGAGGCGGGATACCAGGGAACGTCGGGATCATCGGCAAAGAGGACGTGGCCGTCCTCCATGTTAAACACCAGCGTCGGGCCGGCGATGGCCGCCGGCGGGCACATGGTCCAGGCGAGAGCGCAGACCAACAGGACTTTGGCCGTTACCTTCAAGATGTCTGCCCCTCCGCGGGTTTTGTCCCACTCATGTCTGCAAAATATGCCGCATATGGCCCCTGATTGTCAGCAAACAAACAAATGCGGCGGTCATCAGGACCGAGCGGCCTTGTAATTGGGACACAATTTTTGGGCTCTCGCCTCCACCTGCGGGCTCCACGCCGAATCCGTGCCGGCGATATTGCGTTGCAAAGTCGCGTCGTTGTCACTGCGCGACATATGCGCTGGGATCTGCGGGCGTGGCGATGCTTCCCGTTACCGGCGCATCGTCAAAACTCAGCCCATAGTCCTGTGCCATGTGCAACAGCGCGCGCTCGGCGAGCGCGGTAATTGTAAAAAGCGGATTGACCCCGAGCGAGCGCGGCATCACGGCGCCGTCGACGATATAAAGGCCGTCATGGACGGCGGTCGAACCGAGGCCAGCACTTGCGTCGAAGACCTGTCCCTTGTGATTGACGACACCATCGGTGCGCTCGCGTCCCATGCCCGCGCCACCCAATGGATGCGCCGTGGCAGGCTGATGCCCCATGACAGTGCCGGCGAGCGGGTTCTTAACGTAAGAGCCGCCCGCTTCGGTCACGATGGCCGACAGGATCGCGTCGAGTCGCGCATAAACGGGCTCGTCCTTGACGGTCGGCCACACGAGCGAGAGCCGGTCATTGTCGAGCACGAAACGGCCCGACGCACTGTCGTGGGAGACCGCGAAAAACGTCTGCAACTTGGAGAAGGGGCCCTTGTAGACACCTTTGATCAGGCTTTGCAACGCACCGAGCAGGCGGCCATTCGGGATAAATAGCACAGGCAGCACCGGCGCCAGCACCGATGGCAGCACGCCTTCCTGCACGCGCAGCTCGTTGGCAAGCTCGTTCTCGTCATCGATCTCGATCTGGCCCGAGACGGCCGCGCCGATCTCGACGCCGTCGATCTTGGGGGGATGGCCGATGCCAATCGCGTCGATGGGGATCTTGGCGCCGTAGCCGAAAGCAATGATGTCGCCGTTGGCGGAGAAGCGCTGGCCCAGCCGGTCCGAGAGCGCAAGGCCGCGCTCGCGCGAGCGTAAAAGGATCTCGGTTGAGCCAAGCGTGCCCGCGCCCAGCACCACCACGGGTGCGCTCATGACAATGTCCTGCGGTGCCGATCCGTCGCCGTCCAAGCGCCTGACGTGCACCTGCCAGCACCCGTCATCCGCCTTGGAAACGTGGCGCACCGCCGCGTGGGTGTACAGCTCAGCGTCGTGGCACGCCGCGTCGGGCAGGTAGGTGAGCGCCACCGAGTTCTTGGCGCCGACGTTGCAGCCCCCGCAGCAGTCGCCGCAGCGCGTGCACGTTGGCTGGGTGATGCCGGCCGCATTGATGTTTTCTTCGAAGCTCACCGTCACGCGCGGCGCAATCGGCGTCCTGCCAAGCGCCTTTCCTGATGCTTCCAGAGCCTTAAACTTTGTAAGCTCATGGGCCTTGGGGTCGCTCTGCGGTCTCAGCCAGCGTTCCGCGCGGCGATACGCTTCATCGAGAAGTCCGTCCTGCGCGACTTGGTCCGGCCAGTTCGAGTCGGTAAAGACGCGCGCGTCAGGTCTAAGCGCGACGCCCGCATTGATGAGCGAGCCACCGCCGAGCCCGCAGCTGATGAGCACGTGCATGTCCGCGCCCAAGCGCACATCGTAAATCGCCGAGGACGTCCCGGTTCGCATATTCTTGCCGGTGACCTGCATCTCGTTCTTCAAATCGGAAAAGCGGCTGGGGAATTGTCCGGTAAGGATCTCGCGGCCGCGCTCCAGCACGGCGACGCGCTTACCGGCGCGCGCAAGCCTTGAGGCGGCAACGCCGCCGCCATAGCCGGAGCCGACGACGATGACGTCGTAATGGTCTTTTGCGGTGTCGAGTGAGCGGGCAAGGCCGGCCATGGATGTTCCTACTTGCGTGTTAAGGTCCACTGCCGCCAGACGACGAGGCTGGCGATGGCGCGTGGGCAAAGTGCATCGAGGTGGCGTGCCCCGTCAAACAGGCCAATTGTCCTCTTGCTCTAGAGCCCGAAGACCACTGCGCCGCCGGTGAACCCGGCGCCCGCCGCGCACATCAGGAGGCGCTCGCCGCGCGCCAGTGGCTTCTGCTGCGCTGAGAGCGACAGGGAAAGCGGGATCGTGGCCGCCGAGCTGTTGCCATAGTCAGCAATGGTTGAGATGACCTTGCTCTCAGGCACGTCGAGCTGATGCGCGACGGCAGCGATAAGCCGCCCATTCGCCTGGTGGGGCACGAAGCGGCCGATATTGACGATGTCGAGTTCGGCGCGGGCAAGCGCTTTGCGCGATGTGGCGACCATCATATCGACGGCCTTCGTGAACACGGCTTTTCCGTCCGACATCACCATCAGCGTCTCATCGGCAATGTCGGGCTCAAAGGGACGGCGGCTGCCGCCGGCCGGGATTTTGATCAAATCGTAGCCGCTGCCGTTGGCAGATAGGTGTGCGCCGAGGATGCCCGCGTTCGGCCGATCCGTGGGCGCGAGCACGACGGCGCCCGCCGCGTCGGCAAACAGTGCAGAGGTGCCGGCATCAGTGGCATCGATGCGGCGTGTAAGAATGTTCGCACCGACGACGAGCACGGGTGCGCGCTGGGTGCGCACGAAGCCGTCGGCCAGCGTCAGCGCATAAAGGAAGCCGGCGCACGCGCCCGCCATGTCAATGCCGCCTGAGTTCGTGAGCGCAAGTCGATGAGCGAGGAGAGGTGCAGAGGGTGGCAGGAGGTGGTCGGGCGTGCTGGTGGCGAGCAACGTCAGCGCGACCGTTGAGCGGTCGATGCCAGCCGTTTTCAGGGCCATGTCGCAGGCTTTTACAGCTATGTCGGTCAGGGCTTCGTTGCGCGCCGCATACCGGCGCTCCCTGATCCCGGTGCGGCGTTCAATCCAGCCAGCCTCTAACCCCAAACGCTGCTCAATCTCGCCATTTCCCACGCGCCGCTCCGGCGCATAGTGCCCAAGACCGATGATTTCGCAGCCCATGGAATCTTCGCTCACGACGCTGCCCAGCGATCAACTTGGTCCGCAGCGTCGCCAATCGCGCTATAGACCTGATCCAACTCCGCCTCAGAGATGCAATAGGGCGGCATGACGTAGATCGTGTTACCCAGGGGGCGCAGCAATACGTTTCGCTCTAGGAAGAATGAATAGAGTTTTGGGCCGATAGCAGCCAGATAACCAGCATCAGGTGCATTGAGTTCAAATGCTACGATGGTGCCGAGCTGGCGAACGTTCCTAAAGCGCGTATCGGTGCGCAAGGTTCCCCGGTGTTTGGTCTGGAGTTGGGTGAGGTTCACGATGCGCTCTGCAACGGGTTCCCTCTTCCACACGTCAAGGTTAGCCGCGGCGGCGGCGCAGGCGATGGGATTGGCCGTGTACGAGCTCGAATGAAAGAAGGTCTTGGTGCGGTCGGTTGAGCGATGCGCATCAAAGATCTTTTGTGGGCACAGCGTGACGGCGAGTGGCACCGATCCTCCCGTCAGGCCTTTGGCGAGGCACATAATGTCGGGCTCCACGTCCGCCCGCTCGCATGCGAAGAGCGTGCCCGCCCGGCCCCAGCCAGTCATCACTTCGTCGGCGATGAAGAACACGCCATAGGCCTCGCACACGCGCTTCATCTCGGTCAGAACGTGCGCAGGATACGTCAGCATGCCACCTGCGCCCAATATGAGCGGTTCAACAACGAGTGCTGCGACTGAGCCTTCCGCACATACGGCATCGAGGACGTCGATGGTGTCCTGCGTATGCCCTGGCGAGGGAAAAGGGATGCGCCCAACCTCGAACAACAGGGGTGCATAGGGGGCACTAAACAGGGTGCGCGCGCCTACCGACATGCCGCCAAACGTATCGCCGTGATAGGTGTGTTCCAACGCCAAGATGCGATGGCGCGGCTCGCCGATGTTGTGCCAGTAGCCAAGCGCCATCTTGATCGCCACTTCCACCGACGTGGAGCCGCTATCGGAAAAAAAGACATGAGAAAGACCCTGCGGCGCTATCTCGATAAGGCCCCGGGCGAGGTGCTCGGCGGGCTCGTGCGTGAAGCCCGCAAAGATCACTTGATCGAGGCGCTCGGCCTGTTCCTTGATCGCGGCGACGATGGGCGGGTAGCGGTGGCCATGCGTTATCACCCACCAGGACGAGATCGCGTCGAGGATGCGGTTCCCGCCCGGCGTCTCAAGCCAAGCGCCCTCGCCGCGCGCAATCTCTATCATTTCCGGCTGGAACGCGTGTTGCGTGAAGGGATGCCAGATAGGCGACGGATCGCGCGCGGTCATGACGGCTTCTCCACGACAAAGTCGGCGCGGCGAAAGTGGGTGTCGAAGGCTGCATGCAACGTCGGGGCGTCTAGTGGATCGAGATGCGGCAGCAGGCCGAGGCGGTGTACCTGACCCAATTCGACGATGGTGCGCTCCGACTCTGCGTTCTCCTCGCCAATGAACGCAATTCCAAGTAAGGGCAGCGCGCGGCGCTTCAAGGCCTCGATCGACAGCAGACTGTGATTGATGGTACCGAGCTTTGTCGACGCGCACACGATCACGGGCGCGCCCCAAAAGGCGAACAGGTCGATCTGCAATGCGTGCCGCGTCAGGGGCACCATGAGACCGCCAGCTCCTTCGATCACGAGGGGCAGACGCGTATCGGGCGGGGTCAGCGTGTCGACATCAATTTCAAGGCCATCGCGTTTGGCGGCCAGGTGCGGTGAAGCCGGTGTCGCGAGCCTGTACGCTTCGGGCAAAATGCGATCTTGCGAAAGTCCGGACAGCCGCCGCACGATCTCTGAATCGGTCTCGCCGGTCAGGCCCGCCTGCATCGGCTTCCAATAGACTCCATCGAGCGCGCGCACGAGCGCGGCGGCAAACACCGTCTTGCCTATGCCGGTATCGGTGCCGGTCACGATGAAACATGGCCTCATGGCGCGAGCCTCGCTTGCTCCTCGGCCAGGGCTGCTGCCATCGCCTCAACGCGCTCCTCTGTGACGTTGAGTGTCACTGAGACGCGCAAGCGCGCGGTGCCCTCCGGCACAGTGGGCGGGCGTATCGCGCGAATGTCAAAACCACGCGCTTGCATCGCGGAAGCGAGCCCGATTGCACGTTCGTTGGCGCCAACAATCACGGGTTGTATCTGCGAGCCCGATGGCGCAAAGCCGCATTGGGCAGCCAGTTGCTCAGCTGCGAATGCTACGAGCTTCTGCAACCGCTCGCGCCGGCCGTTATCGAAACGGCAAATCATGAGGGAGGCGCGCACGAGGGCCGTGATCAGCGGCGACGGCGCGGTTGCATAGATGAAGGGGCGACAGCGATTGATGAGATAGTCGCATAGCACGTTCGGCCCCAATACCAGCGCGCCCATCACACCGAGCGCCTTGCCGCACGTGTGCAATGTGATCAAGTCGGCGCGGCCTTCAAGGCCAGCGCTGAGCCCGCGTCCGTCGGGCCCGAGGACCCCGGTTGCATGCGCCTCGTCGACGATGAGAACACCACCGTGCCGCTCCGCAATCTCAATGAGGTCGCCCAACGGCGCACAGTCGCCGTCCATGCTGTAAAGGCTCTCAACCGCAATCCAGGGCGTGCCCGTACCGCCAGCTGCGCGCCAATCCTTGATTGCGTCCTCGAAGGAGGCTGCATCGTTGTGGTGCGCCTCGGCACGCTCCGCCTTGCTGGCGCGCATGCCGTCATGAACACTCGCGTGGATCAATGCATCGTGTACGATTAGGTCGCCGCGCTGGGGCAGCGTTGAGAAAAGCGCGACATTGGCCATGAAGCCGCTGCCGAAGAACAGCGCGCTTTCCGCCTGAAAAAAGGCCGCGGCCTCTGTCTCGAGCGCCTCATGCTCGCGATCATTTCCGTGCAACAGCCGCGAGCCGCCAGCGCCTACACTCACACCGCGCTCAAGTGCAGCGCGCGCCGCGTCGATCAGCTCTGGTGCCGACGCAAGCGCCAAATAGTCGTTCGAGGCGAAGTCGGCGCCTGCGCGCGGCTGCAACGCGCGATGACGGCCGCGCCGTGCCAGCGCCTGGAGCGCACGTTCATGACTTTTGTGCATAGGTCCGCGCGCCTGAGCGCGGCTTGGTTTCGAGCGGCTTGAGGCCGAGTTTCGCGAAGAGCACCGCATCAGAGTCTTCGTCGGGGTTATCTGCTGTCAGTAGCGTCTCGCCGGCAAAGATCGAATTGGCGCCGGCAAAGAAGCACAACGCCTGCGTCTCGTCACTCATCTCGGTGCGGCCGGCTGATAGGCGCACATACGACTTTGGCATCATGATGCGGGCAAGTGCGATCGTACGCACAAACGAGATGGGATCGATTGTCTTCGTGTCCTGAAGCGGCGTACCCGAGATGGCGATGAGCATATTGATGGGAACGCTCTCTGGTTGTTGGGGCAGGGTAGCCAGCGTCACCAGCATGTCGACGCGGTCCTCCGGCGTCTCCCCCATGCCGATAATTCCACCTGAGCATACCTTGATGCCGGCCTCGCGTACGCGGTCCAGCGTGTCGAGCCTGTCGGCAAAGCTACGCGTCGTAATGATCTCGCTGTAGTAGCGCTCGGACGTATCGATGTTGTGGTTGTAGTAGTCGAGCCCAGCAGATTTGAGCATCAGAACAGCGTCATCGGAAAGCATGCCAAGCGTCATGCAGGTTTCCAAGCCGAGCGCCTTTATTTCTTTGACCATGGCGCACAGGGCATCCATGTCGCGGCCTTTGGGCGAGCGCCAAGCCGCGCCCATGCAATATCGGGTGGCGCCTGCTGCACGCGCCTTGCGCGCTTCATTCAAGACTTGCTCGACTTCCATGAGTTTCGAGGCGGAAAGGCCAGTTGCGTGACGCGCGGACTGGTTGCAGTAACCGCAGTCCTCCGGACAACCTCCGGTCTTGATGCTGAGGAGCTGGCTCTTCTGAATTGTATTGGGCTCGAAGTGACGGCGATGCGTCGTATGGGCCAAGAACAGAAGATCGTTAAACGGGGCGTCATAGAGGGCCTGGGCCTCCGCGCGCGTCCAATCGTGGCGCACACTGTGATCGGCTTCAGCGCCCGAAGAACGGGTCTCCGCCGTTCGCAAGTCCATTTTTGCTCTTTCTCCGGTGAGGGGGGGATGCAAGCGCGATCCGCACACCTGATGTTTGCACCGGCAAGGGGCGACCTCGCAAGGACTATCATCCTAGGCATCGAGCTGTTGCGCCTCTTAGCAAATACGAAGAGCCCCGCCGAGGGGGAACGTTCGGCGGGGCTCTTGGACGGGCCTGAGCAAGCCGCGGGGCTCGCCTGCAGTGGTCAGCAAATGGAGTGGGCGCGCGCTATCGCCAGGTGGATGGATCGAACGGTTGCCGGTTTGAGCACTAAGAGGGTGTCGGGCGCATCCGCAACCCAGTCCGGGCGCCTCCCAGGCGGAAAAACTGATTTCTCTCAGAGCTGATAATCAAAGCACAATAACAACCATCCGATATCTGACAAAGAGTGAAGCTATTCGGACAACCTCTATGAAAAGAAAGAAAATTGGGACCTTCACCAAAGTTATCCGTATACGAATGTTGTTCAGAGATCACTCTCGTCGCGCTGTTTCGGGCGACTGTGTCCGAGTGAACGTCTGTCTTGACACGGACGGTTGGTGTGCAAGATGGTTCACAGAAAACTTTAGCTCCTGCGGTATTCATTGGGTGGAGCCGGCCAAGAATACGCTCGTGCGTGCATGTCGCAGTTTGTAGTTGGTGGGATAAAATAATGGTGGATAACAGCGGCTGGTACGGAGTATTCCGTGTTACCGTCCCCTTCAATGTTCTTGCAATCCTCTTCACTATATCGAGTTAGTTGCAAGAACGATGTATAATAACCTGCCCACTATGTAGTCCATCTCTATGGACACATGGGGAGCCTATTTTTTATCCGTTAACTGATTAATTTGCGTCTAGGCAGCAAGTGTCTCAACGCTTGATGGTCCCAAAATGACAACAGTCGGACGTTTTTCAACTCGCCCCCTCTACTTGCAAGTAAAGGACATGCTGGTTCAGAGAATTGTCGGCGCGACATGGAAGCCAGGCGCTGCAATTCCAAACGAGATTGAGCTTTCGCGCGAGCTCGGCATCAGTGTCGGGACTGTGCGCAAAGCCCTCGACGAGATGGAGAGCGAGCGGCTTATTTCGCGGCGGCAGGGCCGCGGGACCTTCGTTATCGACCAAACTTCCGACGAATGCGCCATTCGCTTCAGCAATATCCGTAATGCGGAAGGGGTGCGCATCAGCGGCGATATTCAGCGATGTGAACTTGTCTCGGCTCCCTCGAACGAGGATGAAGCCCTGATGTTGCAGCTGCGTCCTGGCGAGCCCGTCTTCCGCATCAACCGCGTTCGCACCCACAAAGACACCCCCTTTATGGTCGAGGAGTCGACCATTCCGCAGTCGAGGTTCGCTGGGTTGACGCAGGAGGCGGCAATCTCCCCCAGCATTGTCGTGCTTGCCCACCACTATGGAGTCTTGCTCACGCGCGCCGAGGAGAAAGTTTCTGTGACGGCGGCTTCGGCTGATGCCGCTGAAGATCTGAAGGTTGCGGAGGGTACGCCTCTGATGAAGCTAGATTGCGTCGTTTTCGCCATCGATGGGCGCCCGATCGAATGGCGCGTCGGGCGATGTTATCTCCGCGACAACTACTACCTGGCTGAAGTGAAATAAGCTCGCAACGTCAATTCGCGTGCCACAACATCGGACAAGCCTGCATCTGCATCTGCTTCTGTCGCTGCATCGCTGGCGCTGAGCGAGACAGAAGCGTTCCAAGTGAAACGTGAATCACATCTCCACGCTTTTGTTTTGGAGCAAGATTCACGTATCTGTCGGAGACCTCCCAGGTGAATGCCAAGTGAGGGCACCTCGAAAAATAACCCATACTCCGATTTATGCGAGTCTGATGCCTGACAGATTGATTCGGGCGGGGCACGATGGCGCAGATTGGGTTTTTCGATTCCGACAGGCGGCTTGAGCTTCTGTCGAAGAAAGGTGAT
>JAAERO010000215.1 GCA_024230315.1 Hyphomicrobium sp. | reverse complement strand
GGGGACGGTTCTTCAGCCTGCGGCACGCGAGGAACTTGGCTCGCCTATAACGCGGATTGTGGGTGCTTCGTCTTATTCGTGCCGCAACATCTACAACAACCCAAAGCTTTCACTGAGCGAGCATGCGACGGGCAATGCGATCGACATCGTCGGCTTTGTTACGGCAGATGGGCGTACCGTTAAAGTGTTGACCCACTGGGGGCCGACCCGGCGCGACATCGCAAAAGCTATGAAGGCGCACGAGGCTGCCAAGGCAGCAGCAGCCAAGAAAAAAAAATCCAAAACAGGCGAGAGTGCGACGATACACAAGGCGAGACTCAAGGTAGAGAACGCGCCAGCCGCGCCGAAATCAGGCGAGAAGGAGTTGCTCGCCCCTGCCAAGACCAAAGAGGCGGCCTTCTTGAAGCGTTTGCACAAGGGCGCCTGCAACATATTCGGGACCGCGCTCGGCCCCGAATTAAACGAGCCCCACCGCAACCATTTTCACTTCGATATGAAGCAACGGCGCCGGCGCTCGGTCTGCCGCTAGGCTCTCCCTGGGCTGATGTTACAAAGCCACAATAGAAGACGGATGCGGGCTCAAAGGGTGCTGCATGATAAAGGCGCACCATTGACGCGGCGTCGGCCTGGTGGTGTACCAGAGGATTGATGGACCAAGCCTCGTCTCGATCCATGCCGATGAGCCTGCCGAACGTGCTGACGTACGGGCGCATCGTTGCCGTTCCGGCTCTCGTTGCTTGCTTGTTTTTCTTGAAAGGTGACGTTGCACGCTGGTCGGCATTCGTTCTGTTCGTGCTCGCCGGCCTCACGGATTGGCTTGACGGCTATTTGGCCCGCATGTGGGAGCAGCAGTCGACGCTTGGGCGCATGCTCGACCCCATCGCCGATAAGCTCCTTGTCGGCGCCGTGCTGTTGATGCTCGTTTACGACAACACCATATCGGGTTGGTCTATCTGGGCAGCCATCATCATCCTGCTGCGTGAGATCCTCGTCTCCGGGCTGCGAGAATTCCTCGCCGAACTCAACGTTAAGATTCACGTCACCCAGCTCGCGAAATGGAAAACGATGATGCAGATGATTGCGCTTGGCGCGCTGCTCGCCGGTCCGGCTGCAGAAAAAATCGTGCCTGGCATCATGATCGGCGGCCTAGTACTATTGTGGATAGCAGCGCTGTTGACGCTGTGGACGGGCTACGACTATCTGAAGGCTGGTGTCGTCCACGCCATCGAGCGTTGAGATTCTATGAGCAGTGTACATCCTAGAAAAGTAAAGCTGCTCTATTTCGCATGGGTACGCGAGAAGATTGGTCGGGGCTCAGAGGAAATTGCGTTGCCTGACAACGTGGCAACCGTTGCCGATCTCGTTGCTTGGCTGAAAACGAGAGGTCCGGAGTTCGGCGAAGCATTCGCGCGCGCCGACGTCGTTCGCGCTGCGCTTGACAAGACGCATGTCAAGTCGGACGCACGCATTGCCGAAGCCCAAGAGATTGCTTTTTTCCCCCCTGTCACCGGCGGGTAGGCCGATGGGCGTCAAAGTTCAAACAGAAGATTTCGACGTCGCTTCCGAAGTTGACGCGCTGGCTTCGGGACGCACAGACATCGGCGCGATCGTTACGTTCACGGGCCGCGTTCGTGACGACGATAAGGGCCGTCCAATCAAGTCGATGACACTGGAGCATTATCCCGGCATGACGGAAGAGGAGCTATCGCGCATCGAGGCGGATGCCCATGCGCGCTGGCCTTTGCAAGCAAGCCTCATCATCCATCGCACGGGAGAGCTTTCTCCAGGCGACAACATCGTCCTCGTCGTCACCGCCTCGGCGCACCGGCAAGCCGCTTTCGAGGCGGCAGGCTTTCTGATGGATTATCTCAAGACCCGCGCACCCTTTTGGAAAAAGGAGACAAGCCCAGCCGGTGAGAGCAGCTGGGTCGAAACGCGCGAAAATGACGAAACTGCGGCCACGCGCTGGCGCCCAACGTGAAGACCATGAAGCCGAACGGCGTGATGCTTGCTCATGCATCGCAAATCGGGCGTTAGGGAATCGTTAACGTTTAGGGTTCAATAACCCTAACAATGCCCGAAGGTGACCAGAAAAACGCCATCATCTCAGGGCACCTACGAACGTCACAAACCTAGACTTGTTTTGCGTAGACGGGGGTCGGACGTTATGGTTCATAGCCAGCCGCGGCTTTGGGGCCGCGGGATCATTATCGCGCTCGCCTTAACGTTTGCGCACGCGCCTCTTCAGGCTCAAACGCGTGTTTCGCCAACGTCGACGCAAGAGCAGGCTCGCTTACAGGAGCGGACCGGAAGCAAGCTGCAGGGCAACAAACTGCGCACGCGCTTTGTCGTTGGGCTGCCAAAGCGTGCCGAGTACGAAGTTTTCTCACTCAACAATCCGAACCGTGTGATCGTCGAGCTTGGCGCGACCAGGCTGCGATTGCCGGCACATCCTAAAGGCAAGGCCGTCGGTCTGATCAAGGGCTTTCGCGCCGGACTTTCTGCCAAAGATCGGTCTCGTATCGTCATTGACGTGACCGAGCCTGTGGTCGTCGCCAATGCCAAGATGGAGAAGGTCGAGGGCGGCAAAGGGCAAATCCTGGCGATCGAGATCGTCCGCGTTGGCGGTGTCACGAAAAACATACGCAAGAAGCCCTTTCCCAAGCCAACCTACTCACTCGGCGCAATGGGGCTTCAGCCGCCGCTGCCACGGCCGGCCGTGCATCCTGATGTGCGGGCGGAAAAAGCGTTTAAGCCCATTATTGTCATCGATCCTGGTCACGGTGGCCACGATACCGGTGCCAAGAAGAACGGCGCCGTGGAGAAGGAAATCACCTTAGCTTTCGGAAAGCTTCTGGCCGAGAAGCTCAAGGCCACGGGTCGCTATAAGGTTCTGATGACGCGTGACACGGATATATTCGTCCCGTTGGGCGATCGCGTCGCATACGGCGAGAGTAACAAGGCAAACCTCTTCATCTCGGTGCATTGCGACTACGCAAATAGGGGAGGTGCCAATGGCGCCACGATCTATTCGTTGCGCGAGTCAGTCGCAAAAAGGTTGCGGCGCTCTGCCAAAGGCAAGACCTCCAAAACTGTCTTGTCGACGGCCGAGAGCAAAACTGTAAAGAAAGCGAGCGGTGACGTTGATCTGGTGAAGGGCATTCTCGCCGATCTTGCCAGGCGTGAGGTTGAAGCCACGCGTGACCGCACCAGCGTTCTTGCCCGTTCGGTCATCGCCATGATGGGCGCAAGCACCAAAATGCGCAGTGACCCGGACAAACAGGCATCGTTCCGCGTCCTGAAGACGGCTCAGTTTCCGTCGGTCTTGATTGAGCTCGCCTACGTCACGAACAAAAAAGACGCACAGAACCTTCAGTCCAAATCCTGGCGCGATAAGGTGTCGGCGTCGATTTTGACTGCGGTGGATGGTTACTTCTCCAATCGGCTAGCCCAGTTGCCCATGTGACCGGCCACGCCAATAGAAAAAAGGCAGGTCCCTGAAAAGGTCCGGCCTCAATTTTGTGGTCAGCTTGGGTCGCACTCCCGCGCTAACTGTTGCCCCGTTACGCAATACTCGGAGGATGCATCGGTTTTTGGCGCAAGAGCAGGATCAATAATAACCATTGCAGATCGAGCCGAAGCGATTGTGCGAAGTGAAGACTCTTAGACGCGGCAGTGTGGAACTCTTCTCGATGAAGACGCTTCAGCATTGGCCACTCCATCTTCTAGGGTGTGCCGCATCCGAGGCCGGTAGGCCGGGCCGCATTCGCACTCAAAACGACGCACCATCGCGCTGGCCGAGGCAGCCTTTGCGCATTGGACGCAGTGAGTGGAGAATGCAGTTGGATGCAGTGATCTTGGATAGGGCTCGGCGGGATCCAAAGTGTAATTTCGTCGAACGCTCCCTCGGGCGGGCCCATCCGTGTCCGCCGCGCGTTCGACCAGCCAAAACCGCCAATCGTGATGTCATTCTGGCTCAGAGACAACAAGGGCCTTGTGCCCTCCATTCTCCGACGCGCGCACTCAACGGCCAAGACCCCGAAAAGCCAAGACTCGTCGGCGAGGATCAGGTCCCTCACAGGGATACAATAAACGATTCGTCCACAGGTTTTGAGTGGGGTTGAAACGAAATTTGACGTTGTGCGCCGATCCGGCCACTCAGCCGCCGGATTTAGGGTCGGCAAAGCAAGGGCAATTTTGCCGATTTCGGCCTGCTATATTGCAGTCCATTCATAACACAGGGAGACTAGCATGAGGTTTCATTCCTTGATTGCTCTCGGTCTGCTGTTGGCCGCTTCACCAGCTTTCGCATGCACGGGCCAGTCAGTGTATTTGAATGCCGACTTTAGTACGCACGACCTTGCTTGGGGCGAGGAGGACGCACGCTTTCAAGTGTCGGGCGGCGAAGCCGTCTTGAAGCCTGCGCCTGGCACACAAACGGCGCGGTGGAACCGAGGCGTAAATCTCACCAATCTCGATAGTTGCGTGACCATTTCGATGCCGGAGGCAACGACGGAGGCATCGCGCAGCTATGCGGGCCTGTTGTTCTGGCTAGAGGACAAGAACAACTTCTATGAGGCTGTTATTTCGCCCAATGGGTTGTTCACGGTTGCGCGCAAGATCCGAGGCAAACTCGTAGAGGCTGCACCCGTTCCGTGGACCAAGGCCGACGCTCTGAAGCTTGCCCCCGGCGAGAAGAACACCTTGCGGGTCACGCTAGAGGGTCAGATGGTCGTCGTGAGGATCAACGACTCCGAGGTGGCGCGATTTCGCGGCCAGCCGCCGGATGGGCCAAGTCGCATTGGTCTTGTGGCGGCGTCCTCTCCTGATGTGTCCAACACCTGGCACCTGAGTGAATTTAAGGTGACAAATGTGCCGCTGGACAAAACGGCGGGCAAAAGCGCCGGTGGCAAGAAGAATTCGACTGACACAGCTGCGTCCGCGCCGGGTTGCGCCGATGGCAAGGTTCTGCTTGCAGACAACTTCAGAGCACACGACCCTACTTGGGGCCGAAAGGATGCCCGGCTCAAGATCTCATCAGGCAAGGCCGTCTTCACCCCTGTTCCAGGCACGCGGACTTTCCGTTGGAACCGGGTGTTCGTATTCGATGATCTCGATGCGTGCGCCACTGTCAGCCTGGCTAAGGGGACTTCTGATGCCACTGCAAGTTACGCCGGCCTAATGTTTTGGGTTGAGGACAACCAGAACTATTACCAAGCAGTGATCGCGCCCAATGGCTATTTCACAATTGCGCGCATCATCAACGGCAGGGACGCCCCATCGCGTCCCATTAAGTGGACCAAGACAAATGCCATCAAGTATGGGGCGAAGAAGAAAAACACTCTGCGCCTGATCCTCAAAGGTGATCAAGTCGGTGTTTCGATCAACGGCAAGGAGGTTGCCAATTTCACAGGCGAGCCCCCGTCGCGACCGAGCTATATCGGTTTGTTGGCGGCCTCCGCACCGAGCAAGAGAGGTGACACCTGGTCTGTCACTGACTTCAAAATAACGGAACCGCAATAGCGCTCTTGGCTGTTTAAGAGCGGGGCGAGGCTCACGCTGTGCCGTGATCCTCGCTGCTTTTTGCGGCGGTTTGCACCGCTTTTTGCACTTTCTCGAAGGCACGGACCTCGATTTGGCGGATGCGCTCGCGTGATACGCCAAACTCGGTCGAGAGATCCTCAAGTGTGATGGGGCTGTCCGACAGCCTCCTCGCCTCAAAGATGCGCCGCTCTCGATCGTTGAGCGAAGAGAGCGCATTGGTGAGGTAGCCCCTGCGTTGATCGAGTTCCTGCGTCTCGCCGAGCTGATCTTCCTGGCTCGGCGCATCGTCGACAAGCCAATCCTGCCATTCGCCCGCTTCCGCGTCGGCGCGCACGTGCGCGTTAAGCGACGAATCTCCGCCCAGGCGACGGTTCATCGACACCACGTCGGCTTCGCTGACGCCCAACTTGCGCGCGATCGTCTGCACGTGGTCGGGGTGCAGGTCTCCGTCGTCCAGTGCACGCAATTGGCTCTTGGCGCGACGGAGATTGAAAAACAGCTTCTTCTGTGCAGCTGTGGTGCCCATCTTCACCAAGCTCCACGAACGCAGAATGTATTCCTGGATTGAGGCGCGGATCCACCACATGGCGTACGTCGCCAGGCGGAAGCCCTTGTCAGGGTCGAAGCGCTTGACGGCCTGCATCAGGCCGACGTTGCCTTCTGATATGACCTCACCGATTGGCAGTCCGTAGCCGCGATAGCCCATGGCGATACGTGCAACAAGACGCAGGTGAGACGTCACAAGCTTTTCGGCCGCGTCCGAGTCGTCGTGCTCCTGCCAGCTCTTGGCCAGCATGAATTCCTCGCCAGGTTCCAGCATTGGAAACTTGCGAATGTCTTCGAGATAGCGCGTCAGCCCCAACGAGCCTTGCGCAATTGTGGGAAGTCTTGCTGCCATCACATTACCAGTCGCCGTGCCCCAAAAAGACTGTGGGTTGGCTGTTCTGTTCCCTTCATCTCCGGTGGCCGGGCCGTAGGCTAGACCCCATCTGCTTTACGAGGCCCATACCCTGTTTAACGTTTCGAACGCGGCCGATCCGTTGTTACGTTTATCGCGCGTCCTCATGCTTATGTGAACTGTACGAAAGACCGGGTCGGCTCGATCCACGTTGGGCCTTGGCAGCCCGACAAATCAGCAAGTCCCCTTGCATCAAGCTGGCCGAACAGCCGCGACGCGGACAAGGCGCTGGGCATTAAAGTTAAGGGCACCTCGAAAAATAACCCATACTCCGATTTATGCGAGTCTGATGCCTGACAGATTGATTCGGGCGGGGCACGATGGCGCAGATTGGGTTTTTCGATTCCGACAGGCGGCTTGAGCTTCTGTCGAAGAAAGGTGAT
>JAAERO010000214.1 GCA_024230315.1 Hyphomicrobium sp. | reverse complement strand
CCGGCTGAGATCGCGCTCGGCCTCAAGTCGTGAAGCCATAGGCCACTTGAGAGCCAGCCTGCGCGAGCACCCTTAGGACCTGATCCGGATCATGCCGGCGAAGGGACGGACGCGCTTTCAACTTTCATCGTCTTTCTCTCAGAGCGGCGTGACCTCCTCGGCCCCTTCATCCCGGCCGACCTGAATAAATGCCACTAACGAGCACCTGGCGCGGGATGGCAGGTACTGCAGAGCACGTCATGAACAAGATCACACGCAAGTCCGAACTCGAAATGCCCAAGGTGACGACGGGACCGCTTCCTGCGTCAACCAAGATCTATACTGAACCCGATGGCCATGCCGATATCCGAGTGCCCTTCCGCGAGATCGCACTTGACGAGAAGAGCGGTGAAGCGCCCTTCCACGTTTATGACTCATCAGGTCCCTACACCGACGCAACTGCCGACATCGACGTGCAGCGCGGCCTTCCGCGCATTCGCGACTCTTGGATCAAGGAGCGCGCCGTCGAGCAGTACGAAGGCCGAGCCATACAACCCGAGGACAACGGTAACGTCGCAGGCCGCCATCTCGCGCGCGACTTTGGCCATAAGACCGCCCCTTATCGCGGCCTGCCCGGCAAGCCCCTCACCCAGCTTGAGCGCGCGCGCGGGCATCATTACCAATGAGATGATTTACGTGGCGCATCGCGAGAACATGGGCCGCAAGGCCGTGTTGGAGCGAGCGAGCATGGCGCTGGCCGATGGTGAAAACTTCGGCGCTGCGATTCCTGAGCACATCAGCCCGGAATTCGTACGCTCTGAGGTGGCCCGCGGCCGCGCCATCATCCCCGCCAACATCAACCACACCGAGTTGGAGCCGATGATCATCGGCCGCAACTTCCTGGTGAAGGTCAACGCAAACATCGGCAACTCCGCCGTCACGTCGTCCGTTGAGGAGGAGGTGGAAAAGATGGTGTGGGCCACCCGGTAGGGCGCAGACACCGTCATGGACCTGTCCACCGGCCGCAACATCCACACCACGCGCGAGTGGATCTTGCGCAACTCTCCTGTGCCCATCGGCACCGTGCCGATCTATCAGGCGTTGGAGAAATGCGATGGCGATCCCGTCCAGCTTACTTGGGAGATCTATCGCGATACGCTTATTGAACAGTGCGAACAGGGCGTGGATTATTTCACCATTCACGCCGGCGTACGCCTGCCCTACGTGCCGCTGACTGCAAACCGCGTCACGGGCATTGTCAGCCGGGGCGGCGCAATCATGGCCAAGTGGTGCTTGGCGCACCACCGCGAAAGCTTCCTCTACGAACGCTTCGACGACATTTGTGACATCATGCGTGCCTATGACGTGTCGTTCTCCTTGGGCGACGGGCTGCGCCCTGGATCCATCGCTGATGCGAACGACGCTGCGCAGTTCGCCGAGCTGGAGACGCTCGGTGAACTAACGAAAATTGCATGGGACAAGGGCTGCCAGGTGATGATCGAAGGGCCCGGCCACGGGGCCATGCACAAGATCAAAGTCAACATGGAAAAGCAGCTCGCCGAATGCGGCGAAGCACCCTTCTACACGCTGGGGCCGCTCACCACCGATATCGCACCGGGTTACGACCACATCACATCCGGCATTGGGGAGCGGCCATGATCGGCTGGTTCGGCACCGCAATGCTCTGTTACGTCACGCCAAAGGAGCACTTAGGTCTGCCCAACCGCGACGACGTGAAGGCCGGCGTCATCACCTACAGAATAGCCGCCCACGTTGCCGACCTGGCTAAGGGTCACCCGGCCGCGCAATTGCGCGATGATGCGCTTTCACGCGCACGCTTTGACTTCCGTTGGGCCGACCAATTCAACCTCTCGCTCGATCCCGACACCGCGCAACGATTCCATGACGAGACGTTGCCGAAGGAAGCACACAAGCTCGCGCACTTCTGCTCGATGTGCGGGCCGAAGTTCTGCTCCATGGAGATCACACAGCAGGTGCGCGATTACGCCGCCAAGCTCAACGAGAAGCAGACCAGCATGGCTAAGATGTCAGAGAAGTTCCGCGAGATGGGGTCAGAGGTTTATGTGGATGCGGATGAGGTGAAGAAATCCAATAAGGGCACCTCGAAAAATAACCCATACTCCGATTTATGCGAGTCTGATGCCTGACAGATTGATTCGGGCGGGGCACGATGGCGCAAATTGGGTTTTTCGATTCCGACAGGCGGCTTGAGCTTCTGTCGAAGAAAGGTGAT
>JAAERO010000213.1 GCA_024230315.1 Hyphomicrobium sp. | reverse complement strand
GTTCCGAACCGTTCCTCAAACTCAATCAACGTCTTGGGGAAACCGCGCCATAGCGCCTCGTGATGCGTCTCTGCCATTTGGATATCTCATTGATATCCATAGAGCATTCTTATGTGGCCGGACTAAAGCGGAGAGGTATGAAGCGGAAGGCTGCTCGCTTTGCTGGCAGCAATGTCGTTAGCGCGCTCCGCATGCGCAAAAATGATCGCCGCTTCGCTAACCTCCAGAGCGTGATTTATCTCAGGCGGGGTATAGCGGTAATTGAGCGGCGTCGCGACGAGCCCTGCCTTGAAGCAAGCAAGGTAGTGGGCGATGAGCGCTATGCGGTTCGGCATAAGAGAGGCGACGCGATCGCCTAGCTTCAAGCCGAGCGCCAAGTAGTGCGCGGCAAGTCCGCTCGTAGTGCGCTCGAGCTCGGCCCAGGTCCATTGCCTCTCCATCGAGATCAAGGCAGGCGCGTCCGCATGAACCTGAAGCCCTACCTGCAACAACTCAGAGAGTCGAACGGGATCCTCCAACAAAGGACCGGAATGCGGCATTGTATTCTTCTCCTCGGCGACGGGATGCACCGCAAAGAAATGCACCCGATCACAACGTCGCTACGAAACTTAATTGAGGGCGCTTCAGAACGGATCGGAGTTGATGACGGAGAAGTCGTCAGAAGTATCACGTGTTGCCGGCGGCGCCGCATTATCCGTAACAACAAGTGTTGCGCCGGGATGCAACGACCGCGCAAGGGCGCGCGCCCGATCGGGATCCGCAAATTGTATGCGGCTCAACACCCTGTCGCCACTCCATTTTACGATGTGAGCCTCGGACTTTAGGGAACGTCTGAACAAGCGCGTCTGAGGCAGTGATCGGTGATCGTACAGTTCGCGCGGGATGTTCTGGCTTGCGTTTTCGGCTCATCGGGGCGGGTGAGTTTGCAATGATCTGCTTGCTTGCGGTGGTTCTGCGCCACCTTGCTGATTTCTATCCGGCCATCGCCGTTAGCCTATCACGCGCCAGATACAGGTTCACCAGTGCCAACAATGTGAAGACCTGTGCACCGTTCTTGGCAATGCCTCGGTAGCGCACTTTTCGGTAGCCGAACTGGCATTTCATAAC
>JAAERO010000212.1 GCA_024230315.1 Hyphomicrobium sp. | reverse complement strand
TCAAGGTCGAGACGACTGTTTTCGCTTTCACCCGCAAGGTGTGACAAGACTGCCCCCAAATCATAGCCCCAAACGACTGAACCATAACGGAATTAAGCCACTAGCGCAGCAGATATCCGGCGTCTACCTGGGGAATGCGGGATGAGTAATCAGGACGAAAAGCTGGCAGCCAAAGTGAAAGGCTGGATGTATATCGCCGAAGGCGTTGTAACTGTTGCCGGTGGTTTGCTCTTGTTATGGATCAGCATGATCGCACCATTGCTACCCATCGCTTTCAGCCTGTTTATCTTTGTTGCCCTGCTCGTTCCAGCCGCATGGTTTATACGAATGGGCAAACGCTCTCTCGACAGGGCCAATGAACTTTGAGGGGAATGTTTAATCATCGGTCCCATCGAATTCACTGGTGGGACCTGATACGCATCCATTCACAGAATTTTCTGATCGACCTAAGCTTAGGTTTTTTTCGGAGTTCTACAATTGCCGATTAGCCAAGCGTTAGTGAGCGTTGCAGCGATGGAAATAAAATTTCCTATCGGTTCGGCGCATGTATTTCTGGAGAGATAAGGCTGTGGCCCAGAAGAAGAAAAAAGGCGAAACTCAGAGCAAGCCGAGTGGACCATCCCGTGCGGCAATGCAGTGGATTCTGTTCGCCTTCATGATCGGTCTCGCGCTCGGCAGCGTGATTGGCTACAATGTCGGGCGCAGTGCTTCGGCAGGAGATCGCGGGGTCGGGGAAGATCGGTACGGACGGAGCCCTGGACACGAGCATTACACGCACAATCATCCCTGACCTTGCTCCATTAATTTCCTTTGCTAGTCTGCGGGAACGATATTACCGCCTGCCTCTATATCCTGGCTTGCACACCGATTTAGCCCGACAGAAAGCAGCAATGGTGTTCCTCAACTCAGAGGGAAAACTGGTTGAGGTTGGCGCCTCTTTTTCTCATCTTAGCGACGAGCCAATGGGGCCTACGCCCACGTCCAGTCCAGGTTTGTGAAGGATCATCTGGGTTGGCATACTTCGGCGCGACCGACTTTCCTTTACCGCGCCCGCCAAAGAGTTCACGCGGCGTGAAGCCGTGCTTCTCGGCTAGAGCGGTCAATTCCCGTTTGACGTTTGCGCGTTCCCGTTCCCGAGCCAGCGCGATTGCTTTCTGAAGTTTCGCTTCAAGAACGAGAAGCTCCTTAATGGTCATTCTATCAACGTTGACGCGAGCCATTGATGACATCCTTGGGCTTCTACGATGGATTGAGAACGTTTCGTGTCGATCAACATAGAGGCTCAACGAAGCAACACATTCCCTTTTTCGAATAATCGATAAGAAAGTTAGTAAATTGGCGCCTCTCAATGACGAATGCGATCGGCACTCGTTGTGCGCCTGGTGGTTCAACAGATTGTACGAAAATCCCTCCACCGCATGAGGTCATTCGACGTGGCTGACCTACATACTCGCTTGCATACTCACACCGCTCACCCTTCATAAGTCGCTGTTATTGCGAAGCATTATGTTGCAGATTAATTTTGTCAACAGCTTCCCAAGCCGGATGTCGCCGGTTCGATCCCGATCGACCGCTCCACGCCCCTTGGGGCCGTTAGGCGGCCTTAACAGCAGCCGCCGCCATCGTAGAAGTAGGTCGGTCCCGAGATCAGAAAATCATCGCGCCCAAGCGCTGCAAGCGCGCCGGCAGTCTTGTCGCATACGGCCAGCGGCTGGTTCTGCGCCAGCGTATGCCCTTTTCCGTCGTCAAAGAATTCCGCGTCACCGTAGTAGATCGCGGTACGTCCGGTGAAGACGCACGGACCGTCAGCCGGCATGGAATCCTTGATTGCGCAAATCTCCACGCTCTCGATCGGAATGAGGTGGTCGGTGGGATAGTGGCGCTGGTCGAGCACGCGATAGGGACGCTTTGCGCGCACCTCGATGGTGCCAAAGCCGATGGCGGTCAGCCGCTTGATGTAGGCGACAAGCGGAATGGCGCCAGCCAAGCACATTGCGCGCAGGCGTTCGTCGCGCGGTAGTTCTTCAGGCATCTCCACATCGCAAACGGGATCGGAGAGGATGAGCCGTCCGCGTGGCTTTAGAACGCGATACATTTCGCTCAACGCCCGCTTCAGGTCATCGTCGTAAAAGATGTTGAAAAGGCAGTTCTGCGCAGCGACATCGATTGTGTCATCCTCGATGGGAAGATTGAGCGCATCGCCTTTGCGCAACTCGACGAACGAAGACTCGTACCAGGCATTTTTCCGTTCCGCCTCGTCAAGGTTCTCAGCACACACGGTGAGCATCTCATCGACCACGTCGAGCCCGATGATGGAACCTTCTCTGCGGCTGAAGTATGCGAACTGCAAAACCTCCATGCCGCCGCCGATTCCTACGTACAGCACGGTCGGACTGCCGACGAGATCGCGCGGATTGACGGTGCTGCCGCAGCCGTAATTCATCTGCAGCATGCGGTTCGGGGTAACGAGCTCGGGCAATTGCCAGATGGGAGTGGTAGTGCAGCACAGACCCTGGTCGGGATTGAGGGCCGCTTCTTTGTAGAGATTACGTGTCGTCGAGTGATACATAGGGTCAATCCCTCAGTCTGCGCTGCGGTTCACGTGGCGAAGTCTAAAAGCATGTAGGTTCCTACCGCAATGGCCGCGGCAATTGGCAGCGTCAGAACCCACGATACAAGGATGGTCCCGACAACGCTTTTGTTTGCCGATCGATTGACGATACCGATACCGGTTATCGAACCAACCGAAACGTGCGTGGTCGATACCGGCATACCGAATTTGCTGGCGAAGATGACGAGACCCGCTGTGACCAAATTGGCCGTCAGCGCCTGCCCGTCATTCATTCCCGATATTTTCTTGCTCATAGTGTGCGCGACACGTTTAGCCTGCAACAAACCGCCCATCGCCATAGCGAGGGCAATCGCGACCATGCTGTGTCGTATGTCAAGCGCCTCCACTACCAGCAAGAGGCCGACAATCTTTGGCGTGTCATTGAGGCCGCGCGCGAAGCTCACCGCGCCAGCACTCACGTAGTGTGCAGAATCGACCAAGCGCTGCGCGCTTACCCCGAGAAAGTGTCCGTTGTACTTTTCAACGCACTCGCTCTTTGCCCCCATCGCAACGGAGACGCCTGCATGCGCATCGCTCACCGCATAAAGAGCGGCTTCTCCGCCAAATTGTCGAATGAGCATAAATTGGCTCGGCCCAACGCAGACACAACTCTCCTTCTCGATACCAAGCGACGTCGTCACTTTGTGCGCTACCTTGTAGAAGGGCATTGTCAGCAAAATCGCAACTAAGGGGCTTAAGAGTAGGGGGAGTAGGAACACGCCGCCAAGCAAGCTTAAGTTGACGTCGCTTCCCGCGGCCACAAAACCTGTGCCGGCAAGCGCACCAATCAGCGAATGCGTCGTGGAAATCGGCAAGGCGACAACTGTCGCCAGCATTACCGTCGCGCTCGCGCCGACCGCCACAGAAAGCAGGAAGCTCGGATCTCTGGCTACAACGTCCGGGACAAGACCCTTGCCTGAGAATGCTGTGACAAGCTCTGCCGCAAAGAACACCGAACTGATGGCTCCAGCCAAGGTGGCGAGGGTGGCAACGGTCAGCGCCTTGTTGTAGCTGGCTGTGTTGCTGCCGTAGAGCGTCGCCACGCCCTTGAAGTTATCGTTGGCACCGTTCGAGTAGGCCAAGAAAAAGGTGGCGATGAAGAGTATTGCAACAAGCAGCATTCGAACTCTCTAGTTGTAAGGCGACGGCGGATGGGCGGTCCCTCGAGCTTCCCCACAAAGCCCAATTGCAGTCCAACTGTCGTATTCGAGGTAAAGGGGCTGATCGTTACGGTCTTATGGCGCAAACGCACCAAGGCTTAGGGAGATGGTTCGATGTGCCGCCTAAAGGCACGGGCAGCTCAAGGCGCGTAAGCGTCCGGCCAACGGCGCCTTACATAGCCCTGCGAACGCAATCATAGTGTCCACTTGGCTTTAAGCGGACACTTACCTCATGGCATCAAGATCAAGGACCCCACGTCGTCGATGGAGTGTGGCGTTCAAGAAGCG
>JAAERO010000211.1 GCA_024230315.1 Hyphomicrobium sp. | reverse complement strand
TCAAGGTCGAGACGACTGTTTTCGCTTTCACCCGCAAGGTGTGACAAGACTGCCCCCAAATCATAGCCCCAAACGACTGAACCATAACGGAATTAAGCCACTAGCGCAGCAGATATCCGGCGTCTACCTGGGGAATGCGGGTTAGAGCAAGATTCACGTTCTTGCCGGACAGCCCCCTGGCTTGGTGAGCGATTCCATCAAGAACGATCTTGCTCTAGCCGTGCTTGGCAGACTGCTTGGGTGCTGCAGTTGCGAAGGCATCTTTCAGCTGGGTGCACGTTTCAAGATCGGTGAGGTTCAAGCCCAGCGGCGTCACCGAGATGGCGCCGTTGTCGACAGTGGCAAGATCAGTGCCTTTGGCAAACGTCGTTGGCGGGCGTTCGAAGCCGAACCAGAAATATGGCATTCCCCACGGATCGGTGCGCTTGTCGATGTGAAGAAGCGCCTGGTCGCGGCGCCCCTGTATGGTCACTTCGATGCCGGCGACATTTTCCGGTGAGCGGGCCGGAAAGTTGATATTGATAACACTCCCGGGCGCCCAACCCGTCGCCAGCAGCTTGGAGATGAGAGCGGGGCCGTGCGCCAGCGGCGTCTCCCAATGGACCTTTCCTTCCTCCTCCATCGGCCCGCCGGTCTGGCTGAGCGCAATGGATCGTATCCCTAAGAGCGCTCCTTCTATGGCGGCGGCAATAGTGCCCGAATAGGTCACGTCCTCGCCGAGATTCGAACCGTGATTGACGCCCGACAAGATCAGATCGGGCGGCTTCTCAACGAGAAGATGGCGTACGCCCATGATGACGCTGTCGGTCGGCGTGCCGCGGATGACGAACGTGCGATCGTCCATTTGCCGGAAGCGCAGCGGCTCGTGCAGCGTGAGTGAATGCGAGGCCCCGCTTTGATTGACCTCCGGCGCGACGACCCACACGTCGGATGACAACTGCAAAGCAATCTGACGCAGGACGTCGAGCCCGTGCGCCCCGAAGCCGTCGTCGTTTGTGACCATAATACGCATTGCGGCGCTTAGCCTGCTTTCTCGATCTTCGTCAGGCCACCCATGTAGGGAACAAGCACGTCGGGAATTGTGACAGAGCCGTCGGCTTGCTGGTAATTCTCAATGACTGCGATGAGCGTGCGCC
>JAAERO010000210.1 GCA_024230315.1 Hyphomicrobium sp. | reverse complement strand
TCAAGGTCGAGACGACTGTTTTCGCTTTCACCCGCAAGGTGTGACAAGACTGCCCCCAAATCATAGCCCCAAACGACTGAACCATAACGGAATTACGCCACTAGCGCAGCAGATATCCGGCGTCTACCTGGGGAATGCGGGTCTAACATAGCCGCGCCATCAAGCTATGCCTCAGAGGTCCCAGTTGAGAAGATATGCGGTGAAGCTGATACGAGATATTTTTGAGAAGAATGATTGGTAGAGCAGACGTCAACGCCGTCATCGGCTTAGGCTTGTACCCCATGCGGTGGCATTAGTTTGAGACTCATACTCGGCCATTTTTAATTATCAGTGGGGCCAGGCGACTGTGAGTTAGTAAGAAATAATGCAGCGCGTCATGTGTGAGCTACCGCAGCAATTTCCATGCCCGGCCGCATGTCCGCTAAGTGCCAAAAGCGGACATTCGAGTCTCGCTTCCTCCTAATTACTAGGTGCCGTTTTATCCGGAGCTTCTGGTATCCCTGCGTCTCGGCTCGATCCGTTCGCCGAGCCGCTGGCTAGGAATTCATACCGGAGCGTTCAAACCGATGTTCATTAAGAAGAGTTTTCTGGCGGCAGGCCTGACCGCCATCGCCGCGCTTGTAGTCTCAGCCGCCGCGCAGGACAAGAAGCCGGCCCAAATCCTCTTCACCAACGTCAATATCTTTGACGGTTTCAGCGACAAGCTCGCCACCGGCATGAGCGTGCTGGTGGAAGGCAACCACATCAAGGAAGTGAGCAAATCCATCGATGCTCCCGGCGCCACCGTCGTTGATGGCGGAGGCCGCACCATGACCCCCGGCCTGATCGATATGCACCAGCACGTGATGCTAAACCCGCCCGAGGGCACCGCGAGCTACCAGACCAAGTGGGACGGTGCCGCTGGCGGCGCTTTCGCCCATCATCACCTGGTGAACAACATGCTCTTGAAGGGCATTACGACCGTGCGCGACATTGCCGGCGATCCGCTCGATATCGCCAAGGCCATCGACATCGGGCAGCTACCAGGGCCGCGCATCTACTCCTCGGGTGGTGCGATCTCTCAAACCGGTGGTCACGGCGACTGGGCGGGACGTAATGTTCCACCGGAGATTCTCGCCAACCATATGGATATGAGCCAGCGCACCCAGAACACCTGGGTGGTCGACGGACCAGATGAGGTCACCAAGGCGGTGCGATTGAACCTGCGGCGCGGTGCGGCTTTCATCAAGGTCATGGGCGGCGGCGGGGTCGCCAGCGAGTTCGACCCGCTGGAGATCATGGGTCTTGCCAAGGACGAAGTGGCAAGGGCCGTGGAGATCGCTGCCGACAATGGCACCTACGTGGCGACGCACGCCTACCATGACGAATCCTACAACCGCCTCCTGGACCTGGGTGTGCGGTCCTTCGAGCATGGTTCTCTGGTGACAGAGCCCACGGTCAAGCGCATGGCGTCAATGGGGCAGAAGGTGGTCTGGAGCTTCCAGTGCTTTATGAGCGTAAACACCTTTGGGGATTACGATGCGATGCCAGCGTTCTTTACCCACGAGCAGAAATTGAAGGGTGTCGCGGTAGGCAAGGGCGCCCGCAACGCCGCGAAACTAATGAACAGGCATAACGTGTTTACCATCGGTGGCTCAGATATGTTCGGCCTGCCCTTCGTAGAACGCATCAAAGAGGACATCACCTGCAACGTCGACGCAGGCTACACACCGGCACAGGCACTAAAGCACTGGACCGGCAATGCGGGTATTGTGTTGAAGTGGTCTGGCCCCAAGAATCCCTATCCAACGCATGACCTCGGAACCATCAAGGAAGGCGCTTATGCCGACCTGCTGCTCTGGGACGGCAACCCGCTGAAAGACATCAGGCTCATACTTGACGAGGAAAAGCTGGACTTTGTTATGAAGGACGGTCTGGTTTACAAGAACACGGTGGTCGAGGGTGATCACCCCCATTTCCGTCCGGCGAGAGCACCTTCTACGCGTGGGCAGTATCCACTCTAGGCCGGACTGCGCTAACGAGTCATGGCGGGGCGCTTCGGCGCCCCGCGTTATTTGAATTACAGCAAGTACGAATAGCTCACGATCCCGCCGAGACAGATGACTACGAATGTCCGCTTTGGGTCAAAAGCGGACATGTGAGTGAGCGTTAGAAATGTCCGCTTTACCCCCGAAAGAAGACATTCTCAGAAGCGGGGGCGGTGTCCGCTAAGTGCCATAAGGGCACCTCGAAAAATAACCCATACTCCGATTTATGCGAGTCTGATGCCTGACAGATTGATTCGGGCGGGGCACGATGGCGCAGATTGGGTTTTTCGATTCCGACAGGCGACTTGAGCTTCTGTCGAAGAAAGGTG
>JAAERO010000209.1 GCA_024230315.1 Hyphomicrobium sp. | reverse complement strand
ATCGCAGACGTCCTCGCCCGCATCAACGACCACCCGGCAAAGCAACTCGATGACCTGCTGCCCTGGAACTGGAAGGAGGCTCAGGCCATAGCCGCCTGATCGCGACCCTCATTCCCTGCGGTCTTCACCGGATGCATACGGAGCAACATCATGCAACCAACGTTTAGAAGCGCCCTCATCGTTGGCGCGACTGCGCTTTTTGCCGTGTTTAGCGCGGCCCAAGCCGCCGAGCCCTACAGCAGCGGCGTCGATTCTCTTCGCTCATACCTCAACGAAAACGTCAAAAACTTCCGCAGCAATGGTAGCGGCCAATACGGTGGTGAAACGACCTCCGTTCGCAACATGGTGCAGAGCTTCCCCAGGGATGTCGGCGTAAGGCGTGCGAAGAGAAAGTAAACGACCACCTCGCCTGTTTCTTAGGGAACAGCGCAAGCCACACCGTTTGTTTACCAATGAAACTCGCAAGGCGCCTCACCGACCCAACAGGCGCCCAGACACAGTTGAAGACCAACGGCAGAAGGACCCAGAACTTCGCGTTCTCTTTGATGCGACATCACATCACTCCCGTTCCCGGCTGGGCTTACCCCCCCCGTCCCCGTCCCCCCCCGCGCCCGGCCGGCGCCATGCCCTCCAGCCTTCGTGTTGGGGGGCTTTTTTTTCGAACCCGACCCGTGACGATGCGATCCCTTAGATCGCGCACACGCTGGTTATTTCCATGATGATCGGAACGTCATCGCGCCGCGTTTGGCCCAAGGCGCATTTTTTTCTCAGCTTGTAACCCAGGGAACAGCGCCACACGGCGGGGGCTGCCAATATCTCTCCATCGAGAGCACGACGGGGCCCACGCTCCCTGATGGCTCTCCCCGGAATTCGACACTTCTGATTGCACTTAACCCCACGCACCTCCCCCCACTGGCCCCTCGGTTCCTCCCCGAGGGGCTTTTTCTTTGTTCGATTGTCAGGACTGCACGCCACCTCACTCCCACTCAATGGTCCCCGGCGGCTTTGACGTAATGTCGCAGACGACGCGATTGATGCCATGCACCTCGTTGATGATGCGCGTCGCCGTTCCGCCCAGAAATTCGTGTGAGAAATCGTAGTAGTCGGCGGTCATGCCGTCGGTCGACGTCACCGCGCGCAACACGCACACGTATTCGTATGTGCGCTGATCTCCCATCACGCCCACGGTGCGAACGGGAAGCAACAACGCAAACGCCTGCCAGATCTCGTCGTAAAGCCCTGCCTTGCGAATCTCGTCGAGATAGATCGCATCGGCCTTGCGCAAAATATCGAGCTTTTCTTCCGACACCTCACCAGGCAGGCGGATCGCTAAGCCAGGCCCGGGAAACGGGTGGCGATTGATAAAGCTTCCGGGCAATCCAAGCTCCCGGCCAAGCGCACGCACCTCATCCTTGAAGAGCTCACGCAATGGTTCCACCAGCTTCAAGTTCATGCGCTCGGGCAACCCGCCAACGTTGTGGTGCGACTTGATAGTGACCGAAGGCCCGCCGGTAAACGACACGCTCTCGATCACGTCCGGATAGAGCGTGCCCTGGGCCAGGAATTCAGCGCCGCCGAGTTTGTGCGCCTCCTCGTCGAACACGTCGATAAACAATCCGCCGATGGTTTTGCGTTTCTCCTCGGGATCGCTAACACCGGCAAGCGCCTTGAGAAACCGCTCGCACGCATCGACATGAACCAGCGGGATGTCGTAGTACCCGCGGAACAGTTCAACGACTTCTTGCGCCTCGTTCTGGCGCAACAGACCGTGGTCGACAAAGATGCACGTAAGCTGTTCTCCGATGGCCTCGTGGATCAACACCGAGGCAACCGCAGAATCGACGCCACCCGACAGTCCCGAAATCACACGACCGCGGCCAACCTGGGCGCGAATTTTTTCCACTTCGCTCGAGTGAAAGTGCGCCATGGTCCAGTCGCCAGGCAGCCCGGCAATCTTGTGCACGAAGTTCGATATCAAATCTCCGCCGCGCGGCGTGTGCACGACTTCGGGGTGGAACTGCACGCCATAGAAGTTTCGCGCCTCGTCCGCGATGACAGCGAACGGCGCCCCCTTCGAAACGCCCACCGCCTTGAAGCCTTCGGGCAGCTTGGTCACGAGATCGCCGTGACTCATCCAGACTTGGTCGCGTGTGCCCTTCGTCCAAACACCGTCGAACAACCGGCAATCCTCGACGATTTCTAATTCCGCCCTGCCGTACTCACTGTGATGGCCAACTTCGACGACGCCGCCGAGTTGGGAAACCATTACCTGCTCGCCATAGCAAATGCCAAGCACAGGCAGACCGCTCGTCCACACCCAGTCAGGTGGCAGCGGCGTTTCCACGTTGGTCACGCTTTGCGGGCCGCCTGAAAGAATCAATGCCTTTGGCTTCAACCGGTCCAGCGCATTGTCCACACGGTTGATCGGCACGATCTCAGAATAGACGCCGGCTTCGCGCACGCGCCGCGCAATCAGCTGCGTCACCTGGCTGCCGAAGTCGATGATAAGAACTGTATCGGTCATAGGGTTAGCGATCTTGGCCTAAGCCGCCGGCCGAATCGCCATTGGCATGCTTATTCTTAGCAGTATTGCATCGCACGGCGTCATCGCCAGCAAACCCATTATGCGTTGAGCCGCCAGAGCTCAAAATTCAACGCCCCCGCATAAGTGATCCACAGAAGATAGGGAACGAACAGCGCCGAAGCCGTTCGCCGCACGGGCCATGCCACGATGATGAAGGCAGCAATGGCAACGTACAACACGGCAATGTCGACCAACGCGCGCGTGATCATCTTCTGCCCAAACATGATCCACGACCACACTCCGTTAAGCGCGAGCTGCACAAACCAGATGCCCAGCGCAGGCCCCAGCCCTTGCGCGCGCCACACAATCCACCCGGAGAGCGCAATCATCAGGTAGAGCACAGCCCACACCGGGGCGAATACCCAGTTGGGTGGTATCCATGCCGGTTTGTTCAAGAGCTCGTAAAAGGGACAGGGCGAAAACTGTCGGGCAAACAGGGCCACCGCGCCAACAAGGACGACAAAAAAGATGAGAGCGGTGTACTTCTTCACGGTTGCGCCTCGATGTGTGGAGCCTCTTTGTCTACTTTAGTATGCCACATCGGCCATGGGCGATTACGAGTGAGCAACGAGTATTGTGCGGTTTTCCGCCCACCGTTGCGCGCGTGTCCTCACGCACTGCCGCGACGCAGGCGCGCAATGAAAAAGCCGTCCGTGCCGTGACAAGCCGGCGTGAGTTGCAAGGTATCATCGCGCCCGTCGGCCGATAGCGGCGGTTGGCTGCCGATATGTTCCTTCCAAGACTGAGCATAAGGCTCAACCGAAAAATCGGGATGGGCTGAGACAAACGCGGCCACTTGATCCACGTTCTCCTCCGGCAGAACCGAGCACGTCACATACACGAGACACCCGCCCGGTTTCGTGAGACCTGCCGCCAGTGCCAGCACCTGTTTCTGCTCGGCTTGGCGTTCGCCAATGTTGGCGGGTTTCAAGCGCCACTTGGAATCTGGCTTGCGCCGCCACGTCCCCGACCCCGTGCACGGCGCATCCACCAACACCACATCGAAGCACGCACCTCGTGCGACAAGAGCCGCCTTATCGCCCGCCTCCATCACCTGCACATTGCTTACGTCCGCCCGCTTCAAGCGTTCAAATATGGGGCGCAGCTGGCGCTTGTTCGCGTCGTAAGCATATATATGACCGGTGTTCTGCATGGCGGCGGCGAGCGCCAGCGTCTTGCCGCCCGCCCCTGCACACAGATCGAGCACCTGCATACTGGAGGTCGCGCCTGCCAGAAGTGCGGCGATCTGCGAGCCCTCATCCTGCACCTCGAACCAGCCCTTGCCATGCGCCGCCTCGACCTCGACGTGAGGCGCACGGCCGGCACCTTCTGGCGGGTGTATGCGCACGCCCACCGGCGACAATTGCGTGGGCTCTGCTGCAAAGTGCGCTAGCGCTTCGACAACATTATCGCGCGCTGCGTTGAGCGTGTTGACGCGAATGTCGACCGGCGCGCGTGCACTCAAAGCCGCACCCTCCTGCCCTGCGCGCTCACTGAACGCACGCTCAAGCGACGGCAATATCCATTCGGGAAAATCTCCCGCAATGTGAGCGGGTGCATCCTGAGGCAGCTCGCGCGCCAACGCTGCCGCTTCCTCTTTGCTTAAACGTTTAATCGCATACGCTGAACCGTCGGCCACGCCTACGACTTCCTCTGGCGTCATCGCGAACGCGCGTAGCGCGGCGCCCAGCACAAGCGCCCTTGGAGCATCTGAGCCCATCCTGGCCGCGATCGACTTGCGCCGGCGCAGCGCGTCATAGACGAGTGTGCCGATCGCTGCCCTATCGCCCGAGCCGGCAAAACGATGGCGTTTGCCCCAGTCGGCCAGCGCTATGGACGCCGGGCGGTAACGCACCAGAATTTCTTCGAGAATTTCTTCCCCCGCCTTGAGCCTGGCACCAGGACGCATGGGCTAGGGCCACCCGAAAAGAATGCGTATGGCGAATATCACCCACATCGCGCCTAAGATAACCACGCCCGTCAGCATGGCATTAAAGCGCGCCTTTACGTTATTCGTTCCTGTGTGGATGTAGGCGTGCACCAGCCGCGTCGCCACGAACGCCCAGGCGAGCGTTACGAACACCACGCCCGTCATCCGCGTGATCAGCGCCAACGCTACCACCACAAAAAACAGCATCGGGGTCTCGAGCTGGTTCTGGAAGCAATTGCCGATCTGCATTGCGCGTTTGGGCCACACGGGCTCGCGCAAGGAGACGTCGGTGAATTTCACCTCCCCGCTTTTGATCGCGCCCACGCGATGGCTCCACATCCACGACATCAGCACGAACGTCAGCGTCACCTGTACAAACACCGGAATTAGCAAGCTTGTGACCGACATGGGGCGTTAGCCTCCTTATCTGAGAAGCCGGCGGCGGCGCATTGCGCCAAGCTCACACGCGGCCTGGATAGTTGGGGGTTTCGCGCGTGATCAACACACCGTGCGTATGGCTTTCATACACGGAGGCTGGAGAGATGCGCACGAACTTCGCCTTTTCGTGCAGTTCGGCCAATGTGCGCGCGCCCAGGTATCCCATGGCCGCACGCAAACCGCCCAGCAACTGATGCACCACCGCGTCGGCCGGCCCCTTATAGGCCACCTGCCCCTCGATGCCCTCGGGCACCAACTTCAGCGTATCCTTCACCTCCTGCTGGAAGTAGCGGTCCGCTGAGCCACGTGCCATGGCGCCGATCGAGCCCATGCCGCGATACGCCTTATAAGTGCGCCCCTGATAGAGATACGTCTCGCCGGGCGCCTCGTCGGTTCCCGCAAGAAGCGATCCGATCATCACGCACGATGCCCCTGCCGCGATCGCCTTGGGGATATCGCCCGAATAGCGAATGCCGCCGTCCGCGATGATGGGCACGCCGTGCTTGGCCGCCTCTTCGGCGCAATCCATGACGGCCGTCAGTTGTGGCACGCCCACGCCCGCCACGATACGCGTGGTGCAGATCGAGCCCGGCCCGATCCCTACCTTCACCGCATCCGCGCCGCAATCAATCAGCGCCTTGGTCGCCTCACTGGTCGCCACGTTGCCGGCGATCACCTGCACCCGGTTCGACAATTTCTTGATGCGTGTGACGGCCTCCAGCACCCGGCTCGAATGGCCGTGCGCGGTATCGACCACGATCAAATCGCATCCTGCCGCCATCAACAGCTCGGTGCGCTCAAACCCGTCCTCGCCCACGGTCGTCGCCGCCGCCACGCGCAAGCGCCCTTCCGCGTCCTTACACGCGTGCGGGTGCTTCCTCGCCTTTTCGATGTCCTTGACGGTGATCAGCCCGATACAGTGGTAGTCCTCATCCACCACCAGAAGCTTCTCGATGCGATGATGGTGCAAAAGCCGGCGCGCGTCTTCTTGGGCAATGTCGCGCTGCACCGCGACCAGCTTCTCCTTGGTCATCAGCTCGGAGACCGGCTGTTCCTCGTTAGAGGCAAAGCGCACGTCGCGGTTCGTGATAATGCCGACAAGCCGCCCCTTGGTGGCGCCGTTGCGCGGCGGCTCGACCACGGGGATGCCCGAGATCTGGTTCTCGTCCATCAGTTGCAGCGCCTCGCGCAACGTGGCCGTAGGGTAGATCGTCACGGGATCGAGGACGATGCCGGATTCGTATTTCTTCACCTGCGTCACGTGGCGAGCCTGCTCTTCGGGCGCCAGGTTGCGGTGGATGACACCGACGCCGCCGGCCTGCGCGATGGCGATGGCCAAGCGGGCCTCCGTCACCGTGTCCATGGCGGAGGAGCAGATGGGGATATTGAGCTTAATCGACTTGGTTATGTGCGTAGAGACGTTGGCCTCGCTGGGCAGGACAGACGAGGCGGCCGGCACCAGCAGGACGTCGTCGAAAGTCAGGGCTAGCCCAAAATCCTTAGCGGTCGGGCTTTGGGCCATGCAGGCGGTCTCCTAAGGGCTGGGGCGACAAGGTTCACAGAGCACGTCGCAGCGGGAACGTTGTCGGCAGCCCTATACCACCTGAGTCGAGGTGAGGGAAGGAGGGGGGGTGGCAAGCTGATCATATCGAAGACATGCTTCCAGCATGATGCTTACCCCATTCCCCTTGTCATCTCGCCTCTTATCCCCTGTCAACCCGGCAGGTGTTGCCGGGACCGTGATACCGCGTCAGCGCCTTTTGGCTGGTCGAGCAACAGCAAAGCGGGTTCGCGGTCTAACGCGGCCCCGTGCCGGTAGACGTGAAGCTTGTCGTCGCCATCCCGGTGGATCGTGTAGACGAGGTCGCCGCGCATGCCGCTCTCGGCGTGCCTGACGGCGACGCGGTGGCGCATGACGAGTGCGATAAGGCCCAGCAGAAACCCTGCCGGCACAATCAGCCAAAGGGCCTTCGTCGGGTCCGATAGGGATTGGTAGGTGTCAAAAAAATCCTGCCAGAAATTGTAGTCCTCCATGTGCGCAGCCCTCCCCGTTTTCGTTTGCAGAGAAAACGGCCACCGGAGGTTCCCCACAAAGTGGGTTCCCACTTAGTGGGAGTCACAGCGTGACCCTCTGGTAGCCGGGGAGGTAGTAAGCCGCCGCTTGACGACCGCAATAGCCTTTAGGCTTCCCCCCGAAGGGTTGGCCCTGGACATACGCCATTGCCTCCCCGACCCTAAGGTTGAGGAGGCATCATCACGGCTGATGCCAGCCGCTAGCGGTGGGCTACTACGCCACGGGATCGGCAATTCGCTGACCCCGCGGGCACCCTAGTATGATGTTGGGAAATGTGAAAGGAGCAGCATGGCTAAGTGCACAGTCAGCCGCTGTCCTCCCGGGGCTTGTCCCCGGGATCCATCCATCCACACGTGCTGCACCCGGCTGCACTTTGGATCCCGGCAACAAGTGCCGGGATGACATGTGTGAAACGATGGGCCGGACCCAGCTCACTCCGCCGCGTATGATGTGGGCAAACGTCAACCCACCCACAACGTCATCCCCGCGTCATGGCGGAGCCATGCTTCGCATGGACGGCGGGGACCCAGTCATGCTTCCGTAAGCGCAGCGGTTGCGGCGTCATGCTCAACGGCGCACATTGTTCCCGTTTGGGGGGCTCATACGCAAAACGCCTTGCGTTTACATTCTCGCCAGCCGGGGCAACGGTACGCTCTACGTCGACGTCACCAGCCATCTCGCAGGCCGCGTGAATTTGCACGTTCAGGAACTCGTTCCTGGTTTTACGGCGAGGCACCACATCCACAGCCTCGTCTACTATGAGATGCATCCGACGATGGAAGCTGCCATCACGCGCGAGAAGCAGCTCAAGAAGTGGAACCGTCTCTGGAAGATTCGGTTGATCGAGCAGGCCAGCCCTGAGTGGACTGATCTCTTCAATCGCGAAGGCGGGGAGATCGCTGACCTACCCACGGACGACGAGCGACGGAAGTTTTAGATGTTCGTCGTGGTGCAGTGTGTTCTGGATCCCCGCCTGCGCGGGGATGACGTGGTGCGTGGGGTCCAGCACCGCCCCCTCTCCCCGCGTGCGTCATGCCGAAGGCGTGCTTTCAGCACGATGAGAGGGTCATGGCGGAGCCATGCATCACATAGAGGGGCGGGATCCACGCAAGTGTCCGCTTTACCCCTGATACTGTTGTAAAACTCCTATTGAGATCGCCAGCGAACAGTGATTCCGTCGTTTGACGTTATGGCGACGGAGGCATTGCGATGATGGGGCGGCGGGAACAGGGCCAAGGCCAGTTTTCTATGATTTCGATCTCTCGTGCGCAAGATCCATGCTGTTCTGGATCTCAGCTGGGTGCACGAGGAACTCGCGCCCTATTACGCCGACACGGGCCGGCCGTCGATTGACCCAGAGTTAATGATCCGGAT
>JAAERO010000208.1 GCA_024230315.1 Hyphomicrobium sp. | reverse complement strand
TGGCGGCACCGAGAACTTTAGCATCTTGGCAACGGTTCTGGGATTGATGCCGAACCGCTCCGCTGCTGCTCGTGCGCTGATCCCCTCGATCTGAACCGCGTGCCGAACCCGCCCATAGAGCTCCACTGTCTTCATCCCCCAGCCCCCGCCGCTAACGCAGGCACAAGGGCTCTACCTGCCGCACTTTTAGTCCGGCGCAACCAAACATATCGGCCGCTTCAATGACGCAGTATTGCTCCGGCTTTTACACCCATACGTCGGCCGTGGTCCGCGAGGCCGCTATTGGGAGTAAAGCGGGCCTCCCAGACACACACGCGCATGGCTACTTTTGACCCAAAGCTGACAACGGCGTCGTCGAATAGTCACGCCGCAACGATTGCGGTGCCAGGCGTCACTTCGCCTGATAGATCGACTTGCCCTCCTTGATTGTTTCAAGGACGGCAATGTCTTTGATCTCAGACGCGTCGGTCTTGACGGGGTTCGCTGAAAGGATGACGAAGTCCGCCAACAGGCCCTCTTTTATGCGACCCTTCCGATTTTCTTCGAATATTTGATAGGCCGGTCCCGTCGTGAGGCCCTGTAATGCGGTGTAGGCATCCACGCGTTCGTCTTCGCCGACGATGTTGCCGCCCTTTGATTCTCTCGCCATTGCCGTCCACATGACGAACATCGAATCGAGCGGTGTCACGTTGAAATCCGTATGGTTGGTTGTGATGAGTCCCTTGGCCTTGGCCGATTTGACCGGGCTGATGAAATCGGCCTTGTCCTTGCCGATATTCTTCACGTGCACATCGCCCCAGAAAAAGGTGTGGTTGGTGAAGTACGAGGGCGTGATGCCAAGCTCGACATACTGGTCAAGGTGGTCCGGGCGCTGAAATTGGGAATGTACCATCACCGTGCGCCTATCATCGGCCGCCGTGATCCCGGCCTTGCGAACGGCCTCGATAGCCTGATCGATCGTCGCATCTCCGTTGGCATGGATGAAGACCTGGAGGCCAGCGTCGAAAGCGTCCTTCACCTGCTTTACGAAGTCTTCCTTCGGCTGTGTGGTTTCACCCCGCCAGTTCTCCTGACCGGCAGGGCCTCCGGTTAGGTAAGGCGTCGAGACGTAAGCTGTTTTGCCCTGGGGTGAGCCGTCTTGGGTGAACTTGATGCCCTGCAGTTTGAGGCCATTGGTGTATTCGCCAAACTTGTAGGCCGGGTTGCCCATCCATTCACTCACCTCGGTGAATCCAGGCAGGGCGACAATATCCAGGAAGATGTTTCCTTCAGCTGCCGCCTTCTGAAGAAAGTGCAAGTCCTTGAGATGCGTAAAACCCTCCTGGGCATGGGTGTAACCTTCACTGGCATACATCATCTGCGCCGGTGTCATCAGCTCCAGCAACTCGACTTCCGAAGGCTGTGGCAGATTCTCGAAGATCGGGAGATAGGCGGTCTCCATCAGCAAGCCAGCCGGTTCGTTAGTGCCGGGCACACGGGCGATGATGCCCCCTGGAGGCGTCTCGGTGTTGGCGTCAATCTTTGCCCAAGAAAGCGCGTTGGAGTTCAAGACTGCGCCATGCGCTGACACATGGATCAACATGACCTTGTGGTCGGGGAAATGCGGATCGAGATCCGCCTTGGTGATATGGCGGCCTTCTGCAAGCCCTTCTGGATCATAGCCCCAGCCCACAATCCATTCGCCTTTGGGGATGGCCTTGTCGTTGAGAAATGCTTTCAAAGCCTCGATGGTCGAGGGAATGTCCTTTGAGGGTCCAGCAGGGGGATTTGCGACGTTCACTTGATTGACCATGTTCAAAGCGAACATGAAATGCCCGTGAGGATCGAGGAAGCCCGGCAGCATGGTATTGCCCTGGAGATCTCGGCGGGGCGCATCAGGGAAACGTCGCGTCGCTTCATCCTCGCTTCCGACGAAGACGATTTTTCCGCCGCGCGTCACGACGGCGTCCGCGTAACTGGGCTCATCCCCGTCCATGGTGAGGATCTCGCCATTCGTGTAGACGAGCTCTGCCGTCTCGGCATGGGCAAGCCCTATCAGCGCGATGGTGGCTACTAATCCCACTGCGAAAGTTCTCAACATCACACCAATCCTACGAACTACTTTTCCGACCGCGGTGACGCGAGACGTTATGCCTTTCGAAAGTCCCGCACAGAGACGAACGCAACTCCTCATAACCATACTCACTCCGTCTTGCTGTCTAAGGGCTGCAAACGGCCTTCCAGCACCGTGCCCCAGATCTTGATGTCCTTGATCTTCATTGGATCGACGTCGAACGGGCTTGCTTCCAGGACGGTGAAGTTCGCGAGCTTGCCTGGTTCGATGGAGCCGATCTCGTTTTCCAGGCGGAGCGAATAGGCCGCATCGATCGTGACCGCCTTCAGCGCATCTTCAACGCTGAGTTTCTGATCAGGGCCAGACACACGGCCCGACGGCGTCACCCGGTTGACAGCCGCCCACATCAGGAAGAGCGGCTGTGCCGGTGCCATTGGCATGTCGGAGTGCAGCGACAGCGGTATCCCCTGATCCACCACGTCGCCGACGCGGGTGATATAGTCAGACCGCTCCGGACCCACACCCACCTTGCCGTACTTGTCGGACAGGGCGGTCAGATAATAGGGTTTAGCGCTGACGATCGCCCCCAGAGCTTTGATGCGTGGGACCTGGTCGGCGGACGAATAGCCGAAGTGGACGATCGTCGTGCGATGATCATGACGCGGGTTGCGGCGCATATTGGATTCGAGATTGTCGAGGACGAATTCCAGGGCCTCATCGCCGTTCTGGTGAATGTGGATCTGGTAGCCGGCGTCCCAATAGGCGCGGAACGCCTGGGCGAAAACATCCGGATCGATGATCCACTCGCCATGATGGCCATCCAGATAGCCGTCCTTCATCTTCATCAACTGACTAAAGATGGCCCCGTCGGCGAGCAGCTTGACCTGCTTGGGAAGAAACGCCGTCTTGCCTTCCCCCCAGTCGAGCAGCTCCTCTGTCTTTTCGATGATCGGCCCGACCCCATCCTTGGTGATGTAAGTCTGCGCCATGGTCTTGCCGTCGGGGATGAAATAGAAGCGGAAGGGTGTGGCATCGTCGCTGAAAACGGCGTTGGTGGCGTCCCGCAAAGGCTTGGAGACCAGCCCGCCCGGCTCTGCTGCCGTCGCAACCCCCGCCTGGTGAAGATAGCTTTCCGTGAGTTCCAGCCCGGCGCGCATGCGTTCCGGCGTCGCGATCAGATGGGCGATCTTCGGCAACGCGCCCAGAATAGCGCCCTGTTCCCAAAAGCGCCCTTTGTCGAAATCGGTCTGAGCCTTGGCGGACTCGGTTAGCGTGGCGATGTACTCCTTGGTGACGCCGTTCTCTTCCATCGCCTTGGTGTTGAGAATGAACTCGTGGGCGGAGCGGTGCCACACGATGATTTGGCGATCGGTGCTGATCGCGTCCAAGTCCTTGCGAGTGACCTCGCCGTGGAAGAGATCATGAAACCCCCAGGTCACCAGCGGCTCGTCAGGATCTTCCAGCGCCCTTTCCGCCGCCACAAGCCGTTCCCGATACTCCGCCTTGTTCTTGGCTGCCGGGATTTTTCCGGATGGCAGATCCCAGTCTTCAATGGCGATGACTTCAGATGTCATCGTCAATGACGACAGCCACGGGTGCAGATGCTGATCGATCAGGCCGGGCACCAGCACCTTGTCCTTGAAGGTCTCATCGAGACGGACCGGCTGGTCACCAACCAGACCTTTAAGTTCCTCGCGCGTGCCAACGGCGAGGATCTTGCCACCCACGACCGCTACCGCCTCAGCACGCGGCCTGTCGGGGTCCAGGGTGATGATGTCTTTGGCTGTGTAGATGACGGCTTGCGGCGCGGGAGAAAAGCTCTTCGCAATGTCCTGGAGCGACGTCGCCTCCGCCCCTGCTTCCGTGGCGCTCAATGCGAGGAACAATAGACCGAGGAACGAACCCAGCGTCTTGCTCATCACATTAATAATCATGCCGCATTGCCGATGATCTCCGGACGCTTTGGATGTGAACGAGCAACAGAGTGTGACGAGTTCTAATCGAGGACAATCGTCATTAAGTCGCATGCTTGGTTCGCGTGAGAGCGGTTCTAAGCACAGAACGCCCAGCTATCAATGTCCGTTTTTGGCTCGTACGGCGAAGAGTAGTGAGTTTCCCGTGTCCCGCTCCTTGATCAAGATCAACGCGGATCAACAAGGAGCCGGATGTTGAACGGGGCCTATCGAAAGGCGAGCATGTCCTCGCCCTATGTCCTGTGTGGATGGTTCCTGCATTGCAAGGATTTTTTGAAGTTTCGACATGAGGTCAGGAGCAGTCTTGTGTCCGGCCTGTTTGATGCAGCGCAGTTGCCGCTGGCCCTGATGGTTTGCGCGGATCAAGTCCCATTCTGCTTT
>JAAERO010000207.1 GCA_024230315.1 Hyphomicrobium sp. | reverse complement strand
CGCCGCCGTCTACACGATGTGTTGCGAGGCCTGCTCCAGCGAGCCGGAAAGTGCCAATACCTCGTCGGCACTCTCTCCGGGTGCGGTTTCGATAGCAACGAGACGGGCGCCGCCGACGGTCAGCGTTCCTGTCTTGTCGAAGAGGACAGTGTGCGTTCGTGAAAGCGCTTCAAGTGCGGCTCCCACCTTTATGAGAATTCCGCGCCGAGCGGCACGCGACACGCCGGAGATGAAGGCGACTGGTGCCGCCAGAATGAGCGGGCATGGCGTCGCTACAACAAGCACGGCGAGGCCGCGAACCGGGTCGCCCGCAAAAAACCAAGCCGCGCCGGCAACGATCACGGATACTGGCAGCAGTACCAACGCAAAGCGGTCGGCAACGCGTATGAATGGGGCCTTGGCCGTCTGTGCAGCGGTGACGAGGCGCACAATCCCGGCATACGTGCTCTCGCCGGCGGTTGCCGTGGCCGTCATCTCGAAGGCCTTGGCCGCGTTTAGCGTGCCGCTGCGAACGTTGTCGCCTCTTGGACGTGAGACGGGGATGGCTTCTCCAGTCAGTGCAGACTCGTCAATCATCGCCGCGTCGGACGCCACAAAGCCGTCGACGGGAATGATGTCGCCAGCGCGGACGAGGATGGTATCGGCGATCTTCACGTCGTCTATGGGGACGTCCTCAATGCCCTTTCGGGTGCGGAGGTGGGCAATTCGCGGGGCGCGATCGACGAGCGATTTCATGTCCCGCTCGGCGCGGGCGACGGCGAAGTCCTCCAGAACGTTGCCGCCCGCATACATGAGCGCGACCACAACGCCTGCGAGCGTCTCACCCAGTGCAAGTGCGGCTGACATTGACAGAAGGGCGATGGCATCGACGCCCATCCGTCCCGCTAGAAGATCGCGAACGATGGAGACCGCGAGTGCGATAACGACAGGTACGGTGGCCGCGGCCCAGATCCAGTGTGCGAGATCGCCGCGGCCAGTAAAGTAAGCCAATAGCCCTCCCGCCAGGCCGGCCAGGGCAACAAAGACGAGGGCACGCCGAAGGAAGCGTTCGTTGATCACTCGTTACTCCAGTTGTGGTCCGCGAGCGAAATTGAGACGGTGTGAGAAAATACAGTCATGCGCGCCGCCGCCCATAGCGTTCGCTGGGGATGGGCGTCTACTTGCGCAGACGCGCTTAACTCATTCGGCGGCACCGGTTCATTGGACGTAAGTTTGATACCCATCAAGGTCAGCTGCAAATAGTCTTGTATCTGTACTAGTCATTAAACATACCAGAGCGGACAGGCGGAGAAAGTATTATGCGTCACATTCTAATGGCCCTGACTATCTGCGTGTTGGCTCCCACCCCCTCCATCGTGTTGGCCCAAGATCATCTGCCCGACAAAGCGGGTGTCGCCGCGACACTCGGCAAGAAGGAATATTCGCCATACGTGGGACGCGAATTCCCTACTCGTGTGTTGTGGGGCGATACGCACCTCCACACGATGGTTTCGGTGGATGCTGGAACCATGAACCGGCTTGGACAGGAAGACGCTTTTCGCTTTGCCCGCGGAGAGGAAGTCACCACGACGCACGGCTTGCGCGCGAAGCTTTCGCGGCCGCTGGATTTCTTGGTTGTGAGCGACCACGCGGAAATGTATGGGCTGATGCCGCAATTGCTCAAAGGCGATCCTGAGATCGTTAGCACCGATCCAGGAAAGCGCTGGTATAAAGAGCTGACGAGCGGTGATAGTGATAAGATCTTCGCTACTGCGATGGAGATCGTCGCCTCTCTCTCCAAAAAAGAGCCACCGATCAAGAGCGACAATGCAGTTAAGCACGCCTGGAAGGCGTACACGGCCCTGGCCGACAAATACAACGAGCCGGGTCGCTTCACGGCACTCATCGGTTACGAGTGGACGGCGATCGGAGGCTACAACTTGCACCGGAATGTCATCTTTCGCGGAGATGCCAGCGTTGCAAATCAGACAGTTCCGTTTTCGCAGTTTGACAGTCAAAACCCGGAGGATCTTTGGTCAGCTCTTGCAGAGCTAGAAGAAAAAACCGGCGCAGAAGTGCTCACCATTCCGCACAATGGGAATTTGAGCAACGGTCGCATGTTCAAAGTCGAGACATTCGATGGCAGGCCGCTTACCAAGGAAATCGCGTCGCTGCGTGCCCGGTTCGAACCACTTGCCGAGGCGACGCAGATCAAGGGTGATAGCGAGACGCACCCCTTACTCTCGCCCAACGACGAGTTTGCCGATTATGAGACTTGGGACCGGTCGAATCTCGATGGAACCGAACTCAAAAAGCCCGAGATGCTGCAATGGGAGTATGCGCGGTCCGCGTTGAAGACCGGCCTTATGCTTGAACAGAAGCTTGGCGTTAATCCCTTCAAGTTTGGCATGGTCGGCAGCACCGACTCGCACACCTCGCTTGCAGCCGTCGAGGAGGAGAACTTTTTTGGCAAGCATTCCGGCGTAGAGCCCGAGCCAGACCGCTGGAAGCATATAGTCATCGCTGCGCCCGATTCGAAGTTGAACGTGATGGGCTGGCAGCAAGCCGCTTCCGGCTACGCTGCGGTGTGGGCCACCGAAAATACGCGTGAGGCCATTTTCGACGCAATGAAGCGCAAGGAAACCTATGCCACCACGGGACCGCGGATGACCGTGCGTTTCTTCGGTGGATGGGAGTTCACAGACGACGACACGAATTCGCGTCTTCCTGCCGGTGTCGGCTACGCAAAGGGCGTTCCCATGGGCGGCGATCTATCAGGAGACGCGCAGGGCAAAACTCCAAGCTTCCTTGTCGCAGCCATGAAGGATCCTTACAGCGGCAATCTCGATCGTATTCAGATCATCAAGGGGTGGCTGGACTCCAATGGCGAGCTACAAGAAAAGGTGTATGACGTCGTTTGGAGCGATGACCGCAAACCAGGCTCCGACGGAAAGCTCCCGCCGGTCGGCAATACGGTTGACGTCGAGAACGCGGTCTGGAGCAACAGTATTGGATCGCCTGAGTTGATTGGTGTGTGGCGTGATCCCGACTTCGATCCCAGTGAGCGCGCGTTCTACTACGCACGCGTGATCGAAGTCCCCACACCGCGGTGGACGGCCTATGAGGCAATGCGTTTCGGCGTCGACATGGCCGACGAGGTTCCGATGACCACCACCGAACGCGCCTATACCTCGCCTATCTGGTACACGCCAAAGGGGTGAGCACCGACCGATCATGCTGAAAGCCATTCTGAAGGAGCCGCTTGTCCACTTCCTGGCGCTCGGCCTCATTGTCTTTGCCGTTTACCATGTGCTCAACAGGTCCAATCAACCCAAGCCCGACAAGATCGTCGTTACGCAGGCGCGGATCGAACAGCTCTCAGGTCTCTTCACCAAGACGTGGCAGCGGCCGCCGACTGCTGCCGAACTCAAGGGTCTCATCGACGACTATGTGAAGGAGGAGATCTTGTACCGGGAGGCGCTTGCCCTCGGCTTGGACATTGATGACACGGTGATCCGCCGGCGGATGCGCCAAAAGATGGAATTCTTGAGTGACGCGGTGATCGATTTGCTCACGCCCGCCGACGAGGACCTTCAGAACTATCTTAATGCCAATCCCAGTAAGTTTGGGAAAGCGCCTCAGATCGCTTTTGAGCAGGTCTTCCTCAATCCGGATAGCCGCGGGGATCGCATTGAGGAAGATGCCGCATCCATCCTTGAAGCCCTAAACTCTCATGCGCCGGGCAATGCAACTACGCTCGGCGATGCAACGCTGCTGCCTTACGAGCTAGGTGCCACCAGCGCGACAAGGATAAGTCGGACTTTCGGACCCCAGTTCGCAAAGGCCGTTGATCTGCTGGCGCCGGGGGCCTGGACAGGGCCGATCAAATCCACATTCGGGATGCATCTCGTTCGCGTGAATAAACGCGAGCCTGGTCGTATTCCAGCATTGAGCGAAGTGCGCCATGCCGTGAAGCGCGAATGGACGCAAGAGCAGCGCAAGAAGCTGGAGGACAAACATTTCGCTGAGCTCTTGAAGCGCTACAAGGTTTCCATAGAACGCCAACCCAACGCGGCTGCTGAGCCAGAGGCAAGTCAATGATGCGGCTTGTCCTTGTTCTGGTCTTTGCTGTTCAAGCCTTTGCACTCGGATCCGCGGCGGCGCATGAGCTGCGCCCCGGCTATCTCGACATGCGCGAGACGGCGCCAGGCGAGTTTGTCGTTGTATGGAAAGTGCCGGCGCGGGGAGATCTCCGGCTCGCCCTTCATGTGCGTTTACCCGACACGTGCAAAGCGAAAAGCGAGCGGGTCGGTACCATCGAGGGCGCCGCGTTCTTCAAACGTTGGACGGTGACGTGCCCTGGTAGCATCAAGGGTCATGAAATCACGGTCGATGGCCTGCGCACCACCCTGACGGACGCGCTGGTGCGCATCGCGTACCTTGGCGGAACCACACAGATTTCACGTCTCACTCCAGAAGTGCCCGTGATGACCGTGTCCGGCGTGCAAACGTGGCTGGAGGTGTCTGGAACCTATTTTTGGCTCGGCGTCGATCACATTTTGAGCGGTTTTGATCATCTGCTCTTCGTGTTTGCGCTCATGCTGCTGATCCGTGATTTCTGGATGCTGATCAAGACGGTGACGGCGTTCACCGTGGCCCACAGCATCACGCTTGCAGGGGCGACGCTGGGCTACATAAGTCTAGCGCCGGGCCCGGTCGAAGCCGTCATCGCGCTGAGCATTGCCTTCGTGGCAAGCGAACTTGCCAAATCTCAATCAGGTGAAGGGGGGCTCTCGCAGAATTATCCCTGGGTGATCGCGTTCGCCTTCGGGCTCTTGCACGGCTTCGGCTTTGCCGGTGCGCTCCAAGAGATCGGGCTTCCCCAGACCGATGTTCCGCTCGCGCTATTGATGTTCAACCTGGGCGTCGAAGCGGGGCAGCTCATGTTCGTTGCTATCGTTCTCGTCGCCTTTAAGGCGATCACCGCGCTCATCTCTATTCCCATGGCGCCTGTGCGACTCGCGGCCGCGTATGCGATTGGAACGATTTCTTCTTATTGGTTCCTCTCGCGCGCCAGCACGTTTTGAGGGTCAGCTCCGGGGCGACGGCGAGTGGGCAAGCCACAGATACTTTTTGTGCGCGCGGAGAGTGTTTCAGCGGATGCCGCACAATACAATAAAGGGCACCTCGAAAAATAACCCATACTCCGATTTATGCGAGTCTGATGCCTGACAGATTGATTCGGGCGGGGCACGATGGCGCAGATTGGGTTTTTCGATTCCGACAGGCGGCTTGAGCTTCTGTCGAAGAAAGGTGAT
>JAAERO010000206.1 GCA_024230315.1 Hyphomicrobium sp. | reverse complement strand
GTCGAGACGACTGTTTCCGCTTTCACCCGCAAGGTGTGACAAGACTGCCCCCAAATCATAGCCCCAAACGACTGAACCATAACGGAATTACGCCACTAGCGCAGCAGATATCCGGCGTCTACCTGGGGAATGCGGGCTTAGGTTTTGCAGGAAACGCCTTTGCGCTGCTCGCGGTGCTCGCAACCACGCTGGTCGCATTTTGGTTGGGGCGAGGACTGGCGCGCGCGTACCGTCCAGCCGATGCCTAGCGCTGGGAGAGAAGCGGCGTGCTCAATTCGCTTGCTTCAAGCGGTGGGGCGGGATCATCGCAGCGCTCCGCGGAATCGCGGTGCTGATGATTCTTGGCTTGGAGACGGCGGCCTAGCGATCGGCCTTCTTGAGCGATCAGTGCCCCGTTATAGAGGCCCATGGCGTGCGAATTCGACCAATGTCCACTTTTGGGAGTAAAGCGGACATTTCATCTGGAATTAAGCTAGATGCGACGAACTTCGGCGAGAGCGAAGAGAACGAGTGACTGAGTAGAGTTCGAACCTAAAAGCAGGAAACGCCCCGATCGGCAGGGCAACCAGCAATGGGCTTTGCTGTTCCATTACCCGCCATATTCGGCTAGCATTCAGCCTGGTTAGATGGGTATCGGGGAAAGATCGACTGAGGGAGCATGATCGATCGGCGGAGGACACGATGGCCAAGATAATTCTCGCCTTTGCTATTGCATTTTTTGGCGCAATGACTGTTTTCGCCTCGGCTGCGGAAGCATGCATTTCATGCAACTACGTCCCGAACGTCGTCAACAGCCCCTCGAAGTCTTACGGCGCGAAGCGCTACAAGAAGAAGCGCGTCAATCGGGCCGCCAAGAAGCGCAAGGCTCGCCCTGCCAAGAAGCGCGCCGTTAAGAGGAAGACCATCACCAAGAAGGTCGAGACGGCCAAGACCGCACCGATCAAGACGGAAACTAAAAACGAGAGTTCCTCCATTTCCACGGCGCCAGTTGAAATGGATGAGGCCAGCATTCAGGAGGCCTTCAACCTAGCCAAAGCCAAGCACGACCTGAAGGTAGCGCGCGCTAAGGCACGCATTAAGCGCGAGGAAAAAGAGAAGGTCGAGACGGCCAAGACCGCACCAGTTAAGACGGAAACCAAAAACGAGAGTTCCTCCATCTCCACGGCGTCACTCGACAAGGATGAGACCATCGAGATGGAGATAAAGGCGAAGGACGAGCCCAAGGTTGCAAGGGACGTCGGCTGCATGAAGTTCTTCCCCTCGGTCGGCATGACCCTCACGGTGTCCTGCGAGTAAGCTGACTTAAACAGTTGGCGACAACAGTCTTAATCTTTAGCAGCGATGTAGGGCCGAGGGTTTCGCAACCTCGGTCCTTAATCAAAATGTCCGCCAAGTGCCGATAGTGTTGAAAAAGTCGGTTGATCATTGGTGCGAACGCTGATTCCTGTTTGAGAGGCAGGGATCGGAGGGCACGGCGATGATGGGACGGCAAACGACGGATCAGGCGAGGTTGTTTTATGCGTTCAATCTCGAAGACCG
>JAAERO010000205.1 GCA_024230315.1 Hyphomicrobium sp. | reverse complement strand
GGTCTTCGAGATTGAACGCATAAAACAACCTCGCCTGATCCGTCGTTTTCCGTCCCATCATCGCCGTGCCCTCCGATCCCTGCCTCTCAAACAGGAATCAGCGTTCGCACCAATGATCAACCGACTTTTTCAACACTATCGGCACTTGGCGGACATCAAGGAGTTGCCGAGGCTTTGTCTGATTGACCCCCAAGGCGGATCAATACTGAGGTGGACTCGGCAAGCGCAACGGAGACGCTGGTGCGGCTGAGATGCGTGGCCGAGTCATAGAGACTCATATACGGCCAGATCGCTTTCCCGCGTGGCAAGGACTCAAGAAACACAGCGGCCGTCTACGGGCTTGCCGAGGGCTTTGCGAGAACAGGTCTGCGGGGATGCAACTTGGCTGACGGGCTCCAATCGTCGGCAGGGCGCTTCTCGCCTTTGGGGCCTTTGGGCATCACCCCTTTCCCTTCACGTCAGGATAAGCGGCGGCGATATCACCGGGAAGAAGTACAAATTTCTGATCGCAACGAATCCAAGGCACCTTTCCGTCCTGTCGCACGGACTCCCAAGCATGAATGATGGCGTTGTCGAGATCGTGCCAGGGTTCCCCCTTTGCATAGTCCTCATCCGTCGGCTCACTTCCCTTCGGAAGCCAGACAAGCACCACATCTCGATTGTGTATGGCTGGTGTCATGGCCGCTCCGCTGCTTTGCGCTAAGCATAGCATAGCATAGCATGAGAAATGACGCCAACGATCCCAAGTCAAGCTATGTGTATTTCAAACCGAGACAGTGCCCGCGCGTCGGTAAACGTCTCGGGAATTCCCGAGACATTCCCCGTCAGCAGCACCGTTAGGGTTACATAGCTAACGGCTTCGCATTCTTGGACTGCCCAGGTTGCCAAGCACGGTTCCCGCCCTATTGGGGCCGTAGAACGAGCAGCTTGATAATGCCCTTAAAGCGCATTACTCCGCTGCAATCATGGGTGACCCGCTTGCTCTTTCCTCGCGTAACACTGTGAATCCCTCGAACTCTGGATGGCCGAGATAGAGCGGCTTGTTTGTGCCGGCGCCCGCATGAACCTTGCGGAACTGCTCCGACTTTGTCCAAGCCTCGAAGTCCTCGTAGGAGCGCCAAATTGCGTGCGAGGAGTAAAGAACATGATCCTCGCGCTCCGGCCCTTTGAGCAGATGGAACACGATGAACCCTGACATTTCGCCCAAGTGAGAGTCACGTGTGAGCCAGACCTGCTCGAAGTCTTGCTCCGAGCCCTTCTTCACTTTGAACCGGTTCATTGCGATGAACATGGGGCTCTCCCTTGGTGCCGTCTGCCGCCTATGGCGGCACGTTACAACGTCAGCATCGGCCGACAACGCGGTCTGGCCTGCCCCACGAAGCGATAGCAGTTTCTAAGTTAGAATCCGGCGCTCATTTGCCAGCGTCTGGACTGGCCGGAGCGTAGCCTAAGCCGGGACGGAGGCTGGCGGCAAGATCGTTTCCGGAGCTGGCAGGCAATATCCGAGTGAATAGCGAAGATGTCCGCTTTGGGTCCTGGCTGCGTGAGAACGCTCTAATGCGGTCTGCGATCGCCCGTGACCGACTGAATGTAGCTCGACACGGTTGATTTGAGCATATTTTCGCTAATGCCAATCTGTGTGGCCGCCCGACCATTGTCGGAGCGTTCTGAGTATGTCGCTGTTTTGGAGTGGTGCGCATCCGCGCGCCCAACATCACGCCCTGATTGCCGCCAACAGCGGCTCGATGCCGATGATGTTCATGACGCGCGTCAGATTGCATGCAAGGACCGAGAGCGCCATCTCGGCGGCGACCTTCGGCAGCGTCTTCATTTGGAAGTGCGTCGCCCCCATGCGCGCCTTGATGGTGC
>JAAERO010000204.1 GCA_024230315.1 Hyphomicrobium sp. | reverse complement strand
GTTGCATGTGGTGCATCATCCTGTGGATCTATGTACCACGGTGGCTCAGTGTGTGTGCCACTGAGGATGTAATACATCCATCTGGTGTAATCCACTGCGGCGGGTGGCCTACTCATTACGCATCCCATCACCATGTGGGGAATGCATGTGGGACATCCCGTGCGTGTTACTCACCTCCTGGGGAATGTTAATGACACATCCTGCTACGCACACTCCTCCGTGGGCTACAGGATGTGGGATGCGTAGCCTCTGTGGATGCAGTACTGCACGCCCCCGCGGCTACATGATTCATTGTGTGGGTGAGTGGAGACTGTGAGGTGGTCCTTTGGGGTGCAGGACATCACCGCTGGTGGAGGGATATCATCTACATTGTGTGCTGCCACTGCGGCGGGGCGTGGCATCCTTAATGTTATTGGTGGTGGGGAGTGCATATCATATGCCCACCGTGGTCTGTATTACATTCCTCAGGAGCAATGTACTGCATCCTGTGGTCTATGGATGTGCATCCGCTGCACCACGAGGGAGGAATACGTGATGCATAGCGTGCATCACATGCACCACTGGGATAGTGAGTGATGC
>JAAERO010000203.1 GCA_024230315.1 Hyphomicrobium sp. | reverse complement strand
CGGTACTGCCCTGCGAATGTAAAACGTCAATCTGACGCAGCTTGGAAACAATCTCTTCAGGCTTGTGGTGCTTCTTTGGCATAATCAGTCCTCCTCAGGGCTAAAACCCATACTTCGAGTCGGACCACTTCACTGGGGGTAGATCACTTGCCGCCGCCGCAAGCCTAACGAGAGGCATCGCGCCAGATCTTCCCTCGCTGTTCGGGACGACAGCCGCCGACGTGCAATCAGCAATTGCGAAGCTTGGCTCCCGAGATCGGTTCGCGAGCCTTTCGCGCAACTTTTTCGCCAATCTCATCCAGCGCAGCCTGGAATATTACCTCAGTCGCGCATACGCCAGTCACGTTGGCCCCGGCGAAGCCTTCGCATCAATCAGCGATCAGGCGGAGTTCCGGCGTGCGCTCGAAGTCCACTGCCACGAGACGGCACTGATCGTCGAGCGCTACGCAGGGGAATGGTTTTCGAAGTCCAATTTCGAAGGCGGAATCACGCCGGCGAAGGCGGAAGAATTTGCGCGCACGGCATTTCGGAAAATCCGTGAGGAGCTGAGCCATCGGAGCCGAGCCGATGGTTGAGCGGATGTTCTACTGCGGCACCGATCCTCCGGCCAGAATGCCGAAGAACAGCAATGTCCTGCGAAATCGCGGCGATGATCCGAATGTCAAGATCCAACCTCTTGCCATCAGCGCAGCGCTCGTTCAGCGGGTTCCGGAGCGGCTCCTCGACCTGCTCGATATTGCATCCTACGTGTTCGCCGCCGATCGGCTGACAACACGGGGCGGCTCCTCGGGCCGCGGAATGGGATCGGATTGGTGCAGGCATCTGCGATTTCGCATTGCTGTGCGCGATCCCACCCACTGGTCATCGCCGGAGTTGGTGCTGGCTCTGAAGGACTTGCTTGCCTTCATGTCGGGGGACGATTTCAGCTTCGAGTTCGAGAAGCTAGAGCGTGCCCTGGAGGCACCAGCGTACTTCAATTTCGGAAATGGCAATGTCGATGGCCGCCGGACAGCACCTGTGATCCTGTTTTCAGGAGGGCTCGATTCACTTGCCGGCGCCCTTGAGGAGTTGAGCAGCACTCAAGACCGCGTGGTTCTGATCACCCATCTCTCATCTCCGATCATGACTGGCCGCCAGAACAAACTGGCTGCAGAATTGAGACAACGTTTTCCGGACCGGATTCTCTACGTGCCACTTCAAATGACTTTGAGTGGCGGGCTGAACAGCCTAGAGGCCAGCCAACGCACGCGAACATTCTTGTTTTCGACCATCGCAGGCTCGGTGGCTTCCATGCTCGGCGCACCAGGCATTCGGTTCTACTAGAACGGTATCATGGGCCTAAACCTACCAATTTCGCCGCAGGTAGTGGGAACTGCAGCAACACGCTCGACCCATCCACGGACATTAAGCGAGATGAGCGTGTTTCTCGGCGGGGTGCTCGGTGGGCCCTGCGCCATCGATAACCCCTTCCATTTAATGACCAAGACGGAGGTTCTGCAGCTTATCAAGGACCATGATCTTCCTGAGCTGATCGCGTCGACAATCAGCTGTATGAATGTTCGCGGACGGGTAAAGCATAAGACCCACTGTGGCGCCTGTGTTCAATGCCTACATCGGCGGTTCGCCACTCTCGCTGCAGGCCTCGAAGCACACGACCCCGCAGAACGCTACGCACTCGACCTGTTCACCTCTGAGCGAGACGCCGGCCGCGACCGTACGATGGCCATCGAGTTCGTCCAAAGCGCACGCCAGTATCTTCATCTGACAGATGAGGGCTTCGTCTCCAAGTTTGCAGGAGAGCTGTCGCGCTTGGCCAACGTCTCAGAAGAAGCAACCGGCGATGACCTCGTGCGCGACCTATTCCACCTTCACCGACGACACGGACAACAGGTCATCAGCGTCCTCGAAGAAGGGATCGCCGAGCACAAGGACAAATTGTCCAGGGGAACGCTCCCGCCAGGCTGCCTTCTGAGCAGTGTGGCGGGTGCTCAAGGGGAGATTGCGGAATGGCTCAAGACCGATCAGCAAGCGCCCACACCTCAGACGTCCATCAATGCCTCAGACGTTGTGCTTGCAATCAATCGAACGCAGAAAAAGCTGCTCGTCCGGGGAATGCCACCAATAGAAATCGCGAGCGGCGTCGCTATTCTGCTGCTTCTTGCCAATCAGCATGAGTCCGACATTTGCAACAAGCGGGCTCCCGAGAACTTTTCGTTCGTTCCGGCCGCGCGGCTCGAAGAGTTGTTAGGGATTACGAACGACGCATTGCGCCGTCGTATCGAGAGGCTGCGCGATAAGCTCGGCGTGGCCTTCCTTGGTTACCTAAAGCAAAGAGTTGATCGTGACCTGATTGTCGAGAGCAGCCAGTGGCGTGGCTACCGCCTGAACCCCCGAGTTCGCCTCGTCGCACTGGACGAGTTGAAGAAGTCCTGACCGTCACAACACTAATTGAAAATGTCACGACTCTCACGGCCCCGATAATGTTTTCAATGGGTTGCGGGCGAGATGCGTCACGACTTTTTCTGGCGCCGTGCATGGCTTTTGCCGCTCCGCGCTTGCGAAGATGAGGGCGCATAGCGTGAGGCGAGCATGAGCACACAGCGTAAGAGACGGCCCCGCCGCGGACGCCGGCACGACAATAAAGGTCGAAGCATCGGTGTTGCGCGTTTTGTAAAACTCGAACACTGGATGCTCAAGACGCCTGCCTGGCAATCACTACCGCCCGCACCGCGTGCGCTCTATGTCGAACTAGCCCAACGCTACAATGGCTCGAACAACGGCGAGATCTCGATGTCCGTGCGCGAGGGGGCCGGGCTGCTTCATGTTGCAAAAGACACCGCGACGAAGGCGTTCCGAGAACTCGAAGCAAAGGGCTTCATCCGTCGCAATGTTTGCGGCAGCTTTAATTGGAAGATCCGCCACGCAACGACATGGATTCTGACGGAGCACGCCTTCGCGGATCAACTGGCAATAAAAGAGTTCGCCAGTTGGCGGCCAGAGAAATTAAAACATGGTCCCAATCGAGAGACGCGATGTCCCAGAATAGGGACAGCAAGCAGAAACAATCGCGCAATTCGGCTTCTTGGTGTCCTTGATCTGGGACCGTCACCGTCGTTCTGCATAGGCTCACGGTCCCAATCAACGGCACACATATAATCTGCCATGAGGGGAGCCACGACAGATGACACCAGAAGTGAGGCACAGGTCACGTTGGAACGGCAGCCGACAGTTTGCCTCCGCCCTGTGGGACGCGCGGAGACCATAGTATCGCAGCGCAGGCCCACAGGGCGGGTAAGGCGCTTGAATACCTGAGCACATCAATGACGCTCAACGAGCGAAAGCGAAATGTTGCAAACCAAGAGTTCCGTTCGTGAAAGCAAAGAATGCGAAAGAGGGCCTCATGAGTCTCGTGCTGCTGGATTGGCTCATGATAGCCGCACAGCTTCCCGGCAAATTCTTACACCTCGGCGTCGCGCTCTGGGCCATTGGGCAAATGCACAATTCACGCGCAGTCCCGCTGTCCAACATCACAAGCCTGCGCTTCGGGCTGGATCGCAATGCCAAGTATCGCGCGCTTGCCTGGCTTGAGGAGGCGGGTCTCATCTCTGTGGAACGAAAAGCTGGGCACGCACCCCTGGTGACGATCCTGGAGGCTAGGAGCGGGTCATGAACCACACATCCCGGCAGTCGTCGGAGCTTCAGCCGCGAGTCGTTCGGTTCCGCGATGCGCCCTCCTATCTCGGCATGGACCGCAATCGATTTAACGCCGAAGTACGCCCCTTTCTAACAGAGGTGCCGATTGGCACACAGGGAATTGGCTTTGATAGGCTTGAACTCGATGCCTGGTTTGAGGACTATAAGTCCTGCAACGGGCGTCCCGCTCAGAAAGGAGAACACTCATGGGACGCAAACAAATACCGGGCCTCGTCCAAAGAGCCGGGATCTGGCACATCGACAAGCACATCTTCGGGCAGCGAATTTGCCAAAGCACTGGCACAGCTTGCATCGAAGAAGCCGAAAGACACCTTGCACGAGTGATGGAAGAGACCCGCCAAGCCCAGATCTATGGCGTCAGGCCTGTGCGCGCGTTCGAGCAGGCCGCGGCAAAGTTTGTGCGGGAGAACGAGCATAAGCGCAGCCTAGCCAGCGACATTGTGCAATTGAAGCTGCTGATGCCAAGACTTGGGGCTCTGCCGCTGGACAAGATCCATATTGGTGTCCTTGCACCCTGGATCGCTACGCGGCGAGCTGAGGGAAGGTCCGCAGGGACAATCAACCATGGCTTGAAGATGGTGCGGCGGATTCTCAATCTGGCAGCTTCGGAGTGGGTGGATGAACACGGCCTAACTTGGTTACTGGCCGCTCCAAAGATCAAACTTTTGCCGGATATTGCCAAGAAGGCGCCATATCCACTGAGTTGGGTTGAGCAGCGGCGGCTCTTTCAGGAGCTACCCGCTCACTTGGCGCAAATGGCACTTTTTTCCGTCAACACCGGGTGTCGCGATGGTGAAGTATGCAACCTACGTTGGGATTGGGAGGTCGACGTGCCTCAGCTTGACACATCGGTCTTTATCATTCCCGGCGCACGAGTGAAAAATGGTGACGATCGCTTGGTTGTGCTCAATCGCATCGCATGTTCCGTCGTCACCGCACGGCGCGGCATTGATCCGGTTTACGTCTTTACGTATGAGGGACGGTCGCTTTATCGGATGCTCACGTCAGGATGGATCCGCGCACGCAATCGCGCAGGCCTTGCCCACGTGAGGGTCCATGACCTCAAGCACACGTTTGGCCGCCGCCTTAGGGCGTCGGGCGTGAGCTTTGAGGATCGCCAGGATCTGCTCGGACATCGCTCCGGTAGGATCACCACCCACTACTCGGCGGCCGAACTTCAAAGGCTCATCGAGGCGGCCAATCGCATCTGCGATGGAAACGGCGGCCAACCGGAGCTTGTGGTGATGCGCGGCTCCCTAAAGTTGGAGTCACGCAAAACTCCCGCAAGCGCATTACCGCCGCTGTCGCGTGTAGGCTAAGGTTTTGAAATCAATGGTGCCCAGGGGCGGAATCGAACCACCGACACCGTGATTTTCAGTCACGTGCTCTACCAACTGAGCTACCTGGGCTTGAACTCTAGCAATCCGATCGCCGCGCCAAAGCTCGGCCGTTATAGAGATGCCCCCTAACCCTGTCCAGCGCTACCCTGTTGAGCCGAACAGCAGCCCCAGAACCAAAGCTAATCGGCTGCTTCGCCGTCCTCATCTGTAGGCGCCGCCGGCACACGACCGGCCGAGACATCGTCTCCGTCCTCGTCCGCATCCGCCTGGCCTCCGAGTATCGCGTAGCCACCGCGCAGCCAGCGTGACAAATCGACATCGCGGCAGCGGCCCGAGCAAAACGGCCGGTAATCCATCTCGGTTGGCTCACCGCAAATGGGGCACCGGTCACGGCCGGTAGTATCCGCGGTTGGTGTATCCTTGCTCGCCATTTTCCACTACCGGATCAGGTTCCTAACTGGGATCGAGCTCTGCTGCTCGCACCCAGTTGAAGTGAATTGGGAAGCCCTCGCTCACCAACATTCCAACAGTCTCCGTCAGCGGCAGGCCGACGACGCTGGTGTATGAACCGACGATCTTCTGCACGAAACATCCAGCAAGCCCTTGGAGTGCATAGCCGCCTGCCTTCCCGCGCCATTCTCTAGAGGCGATGTAGGCTTCGATCTCCCCACGCGACAGATGCTTAAAGCGCACGCGCGTATCCACGATCTTTTGGCGCATACGGTCGTCCGGCGTGATCAAGCATATGCTCGTTAAAACGCGATGGGCGCGTCCCGACAACAGCTGGAGACAATGCGCAGCCTCCTCCAAGTTCGTCGGCTTCATCAGAATACGACGCCCCACTGTGACCACGGTGTCGGCACCCAGCACGTAAGCAGACGCAATGTCCTTGTCGTTGGCAATCTGGTCGCGCGCCACTTCGGCCTTGGCACGCGCCAAGCGAGATACGTACCCACGCGCCATCTCAGCCCGACGGGAGCTCTCATCAATCGTGGCGGGCCGCAGCGCATCGGGATCAACTCCGACCTGAGAAAGCAACATCAGCCGCCGCGGGCTGGCGCTCGCCAAAACGAGTGTAGGCCGCGCTGCCCCCTCTTTTTGTCCGGAATTCGTCCGAGCAAGTTCGCGGCGCAGGGTTTCCCGGCGCGGTCTATCGGTCCGGCTGAGCGCGGTGAAAAAAGCGGCCTTGGCAGTCATAGAAACATCACCTGGACGTGAGAGATGGGCACAGCTTCATCAATACCGCATAAAACAAACTGATACGGCCTTACCTGGGGATAAGATGGGCCGGCAGGCGCAACCCTTAAGACCTGTGACAGGCTGGGGCGCCATTGGTGTGGCCGATGCCGATGCTTCGACGCGATTCCAAAAGTTATTATGGCGGTAGACGCGGCGGACTTGTCTATAGGGCACCTCGAACAATGGCGCTTTTGGCTTTGTGGGTGCCGGCGGCGCGGTGTCAGGCGCGGTTGCGATGCTGGTCTGCCGCCTTGGCGGCGGCCTTTGCGTTGCCCTCAGGCCGTCTTGCAACGCCTTGGACGCAATTGGGGCGTCAGGTAGCCGCCATTCGTTCCAGGCTCACCATACGGCGCATGTTATAGACGAGATTCTGCAGCCCGAT
>JAAERO010000202.1 GCA_024230315.1 Hyphomicrobium sp. | reverse complement strand
CTCGTCTATAACATGCGCCGTATGGTGAGCCTGGAACGAATGGCGGCTACCTGACGCCCCAATTGCGTCCAAGGCGTTGCAAGACGGCCTGAGGGCAACGCAAAGGCCGCCGCGAAGGCGGCAGACCAGCATCGCAACCGCACCTGACGCCGCGCCGCCGGCACCCACAAAGCCAAAAGCGCCATTGTTCGAGGTGCCCCCACAATCTCTGTCCGACAAGTCCTGACGGGGAACAGCTATATGTCCTGAGAGCTGCCAAGACCGAATCCGTTTCATACACGATCTGTTCGGAAGCAGACGGTCTGGACTGAAACGAGAACTTGGCTGCACCGCATTCATCCGTCTTCGACGTTTCCTGGCAGATTTTTCTCATAGCCTTCAGTCCGTATTGATATCTTGGCGCCGCCAGGCCGCCCTGCGACAAGCCAATAGCCGAACCCCATGACGATCACACCGGAAAGAAGGTTACCGACCGTAACCCAGAGAAGGTTATGAGCCGCGCCGGAGACGGTCACGCTCGCCGGGGGGTCGGACAGGAGCGCCAATGAGAATACGGTCATGTTGGCGACGCTGTGTTCGAAGCCCGAGGCAATGAAAGCGTACAAGCACCAGAAAATTATAATGCATTTGGCGGCATCGTTTTTGGTGCGCGCGCCGGACCAGAGCGAGAGACAGACCAGCCAGTTGCAAAGCATCCCGCGCGCAATCAATTCGATTGCGCTGCCAGACATCTTCTTGCTTGCCACGGCATAGAGCAGAGTCTCACCTCCTGAATGTAGAACCACGCCTCCACCACCGACAATGAACAACGTTGCGACACAAATCGACCCAACGAGGTTGCCGGACCATGTGGCGGCCCAACTGCGTAGCGCATCGCCATTGCCTATCGTCCCCAGCAGCCGACCATGAGTCGCATACATGGCATGTCCCGTGAAAAGGTCCGAACCGGCGAAGACGACAAGAATCAACGCGATGCCAAAGCTTGCGCCCATCACCAGATTGCGGATGGACGCGTCCGCTGTTTGTCCGACGGACAGGATCAGTATGATGCCTACGCCCACATAAGCCCCGGCCATAAGCGCCGAGACTGCAAATCCGACGGGATTGCTCTTAAGGAATTGCGCCTTGTTCTGCGCATACCCGGCAAAATAGTGAACCGTGTCCGCAATGGTCGTCATCCCGCCTCCACAGATCTTGAACGCATCTGATGAAATTCCCGGCTCCCAACAAAGAGCGGGGCGACCCAAAGTACTACGACCGCAATTGCCGTGAAAAGAAACGCGTAACCGAGGCGCAGCTGGTCATCGACAAGGTAGGCGTTGCAGATGCGCACCGGCGCGTGAGTATAGAGAAACGCCATGACGCCGAGCATCGAGACCGCCTGCGCCTTGAGAAATCCACGTAATAGCGGATGCGCACGCGCCCACCCAATGGCAAGCGGCGCGCCCACACAAAGTGGCAGCGAGATGAACTTCGCCACTTCCATGGCGGGCGAGAAAAGAGCCGCGTCGATCGACCTCGGCAGCATCCAGAACGTTATGCCGAACAGAGCAATCAGTAGCGCAACAACACCTCCACGATTCCATTCGGCTTCAAGGTTGATCGCTGGCTGCGCCAGAAGCGCACCGCACCACGCCAGAAGCGGCAACTGGATCAGGACATGGCTGACCGGATTGCTCTCAAAGAAATCGCGAAAGCCGAGGCAGAGCGAGAAAATCAGGCCTGCCGTGAGAATCCGCGCACCTATCATTGCGACGCCCGTTTTGCCGCACCGAGCGCACCTGTGATATCGTCGGTGTCCAGAATGGCGCTCAAGCGGCCTTGCGGGTCCACCACATGGAGCGCCGCATTGTGCTGGTATCCGCCAAACCGGTCGGGGATGACCACGACGCCAAAGGCTCTGAGTAGCCTCGGAAGCGCGTCGACGTCAGGACGGGTGATCGTCCAGATCCGACCATCCGCCCCATGGCTCTCTCCATAGGCGGACAGTTGGTGCGGCCCGTCGGTCTCGGGGTCGAAGCTGATCGAAAGGATGCGAACTTCATCACCGAGTCCCTTTTCAACAAGGCCGTCCCGCACACGCGCAAGGTCCGTACCAGCGCTCTGACAGATCGTCGGGCAGGTCGTATAGATGAACTCGACCATGGTGACCTTTCGGTCCGCGGAAGGCAGCCCGATCACCTCGCCGGACATGGCCCGAAGCCTTATGTCAGGCACCATCGGCCTGTCGCGCATGGCCGCGACGCGTCGCGCGTCTTCCGCAGTGAGCGCCTGAAATCCATCCGTCGCCTTCCAGAGAAAGGCCGGTCCGGCGAGTGCGACTGCCAAGGCTGCGAGCAGCGCCTTCATGTGTTCTAGTCCGCGCGCCGCCGCATCAGGCCACGGGCATAAGTGGCAACAAAGAACAGCGTGCCCAGAATGACAAGCATCGCGAAACCGGTCGCCACCCGATCCTGAAGATACCACTCCGGTGCATGTACGGCCCAGCGGCGCGGTACGGAAAGCGCGCCCGAGACGAGGAACATGATCGTAAACCCGGCGCCACCCAGCAAGTAAACCGCGAATGCGGCCCTGTCGAGGCCGGTCATTGCGGTTTTGCGAGCTTCCTTGACCAACCAGGCCATGAAGCCGAAGCTCATCGCCACCTCACCGAGGATCAGGTAGATATGGAAATGGCCCGGCACCCACTGGGTATTGTGCATCAGTTTGTTGACCGAGATCATGGCGTCGATGATGGCCGGAATCGAACCGACCGACCAGCCAGCCACTCCGAGCACCAAGAGCGCCGAGGCAAGGTCCCACCGTACCTTGGACCCGCGCAGATAGACCAGTAATGAAAACGCTGTAACCGCGAGGAGCGGTATTCCCGACAAATAGGAAATTACCTGTCCCATCACCAAGGCCCAGCCCGGCATGACGGTGTCTTGCAAAAGGTGGTGCGGATAGACGGCCATGACAAAAAGCAACACCGCAGACCATGCAATGGCGAAGACTCGGGTCGTCTTCCACTCTCTGCCGGTGTACTGGGGAATGATCTCGTAAACCGCTATGACGGCCATATAGATGCTCGCGTTGATGAACACATGGCCGAAGAAGTAGATCATGTTCTTTGCCAGCAGCGCGTCGACCGCGAATCCCGGCGCCAACAGATTTACCAAGCTGCAAACCAGCACGGCCGCGCCAACAACAATGCCAATGGTATTGAAAATCGTCGTCGCCATCGCTGCAACCACGGTCGGCGGCGGTGCATCTTCCTGGCGCCCGCCGCCGAATGCCAACGGCCACGCAAGGGCACCGCCGATACCACCGTAAGCGACAATCAGCTTTCGTCCAACCTCAAGGTAATATAGCAGGAAGCCCACTCCGATCGCGGTATAACCGACCATGAATGAGGCTGCTGCACCTGCGTCCCATGCCCCTCCTGACATAGCCGGCAACGGAAACAGGAATGTCCATCCTCCACCATAGCCGCCGATGAATATCCCGCCGAGGATTAGTATAACGCCGAATAGGAACAAGCCGAGGAAGGCGTAGTAGACGCCGGGTAATAGAGGCACGTAGCGCCCGACAAAGAACCAGAGAATGGCCGCTCCCGTGAGACCAGCCGTCCCAACCATACCAGCACCATGCGCCGTCATGATCTGGTAGAACAATGTTGGATCGAGTTCAATTAGATTGCCTTGCGCAGCACGCATTATGAGGCCGAACACCATCATTAGGAGCAAAACAATGCCCGCCAGGAGCATTGTAAATTTGACGGCGCCTGGTTGCGGCTCGCACGCTCTATCAGTCATTTATCTGGCCCTGTTAATTCTCGACGACTTTGAAATCAGTGATCATGGCGTGGTGAGCAATGCCGCAGAATTCCATGCAGACTACTTTGTAGTCTCCCGCCTTAGTGAACACATACTCGACACGGTTGACGTATCCCGGCATCGCCTGGGTTTGGAATAAGAGCTGACCGTCGGGATCCATAACCCCAAGTCCATGTGTCACGTCCTGCGTGTGGACATTGAAAACGACCGGCTTTCCTAACGGCACTTCTTCTTTGTCGATATCCCAGTACCACTGCGCACCGCTAGCATTGACCATGACGCTTGACGCGGGCGCTGACACTGCGTGTGGCCACTGCCATAGGGAAGCTACGGTGATGATTGCCCCTAAACTGAGCAGAACCCAGATCAATGATGAGCGGCGGCGATCGAAATCTCCTGTGGAATCTTGAGCGCCGGTTGCTTGAACCGCGGCGACAAAAAAGTATGCGACAACGGCCATAAGAGCGAGACTGACAACAAGTACGATCAACTGCATAGGGTTGCCCCCCCCTTCCAGCAATATAATACGTATATAAAATGCGTATTATAGACATTGTGTATTGCAGCGTCAAATAAAAAGGACGACAATCGACCTATGCAGATTGTCCGTCATCAGATAATTTGGAACAGATTTCGGTTTGAGCTAACGGAGTGTCTGGCTCATCTGGTCTGTCATGTTAGGCGGCGGCCTTGTGGTGTTGCAAGCGGCGTTGTTCGAATGTCTTTCGTTTGATCCTTTCTCG
>JAAERO010000201.1 GCA_024230315.1 Hyphomicrobium sp. | reverse complement strand
ACACACACACACACACATACACAATAATTACACAACAATTAAAGGGATTTGGCGCAGCGGTAGCGCGTTGGGCTCATAACCCAAAGGTCCGAGGATCGAAACCTCGAATCGCTAAAAAAAATATATTTTTTTTTTCCCGTATACGTTTCGCTTGCGCATTCGCATACACATACGCATGTGTGTGTGTGTATGCATCAAAAAAAAAAGACATTCAGCACTTACGGGGCCCTAGTGGTTCCCCCCCTGTATACCCGGCAAACGGAATTATTCTTTATTTCAAAACAATGAAAGCCATGAGGCACAGCGGTAGCGCGTTGGGCTCATAACCCAAAGGTCCGGGGAGCGAAGGCGCGAATCGCAAAAAATAATATATATTTTTTTTTCCCGTATACGTTTCGCTTGCGCATTCGCATACACATACGCATGTGTGTGTGTGTGTATGCATAAAAAAAAAAAGTCATTCAGCACTTACGGTTCCCGAGTGGTCCCCCACCTCAGTACTAGGCAAGCCCAATGATGCTTAACTTCAGAGTTCGGATGGGATCTGGTGTTTCCACCATGGTATGACCGAATGACGGTTATACTATT
>JAAERO010000200.1 GCA_024230315.1 Hyphomicrobium sp. | reverse complement strand
GGCCGCCTTGTCGCGCGATGTCTCGAAAACATGGTGGCAAGACAACCACTCACGATGCGTCGCCTCATTCAAGACACCCACGAATGCCGGGCATTCGAAGGTGTCTCCTATTGAACCGGACTAAAGCGGAGAGGTATGGGCCCCAGGCCCCCCGAGTGGCATTAGGAACCCTAGAAGCATCACGTAGAGGGCTACTCCGAAAGGGACAAACATATCATATCACCCACGTCGCGGGCTTTAGCGACCTGATGGCGTCTCTCACGTCTTGCGTAACGGCAAACGAGTTCGTTTCCGCTGCCGCGCGTTCAACACCAGAGGACCACCCGATAAGAGCTGCGGCCACTGCGCAGCATGCCGCGAAAATGATCCATGCTCCCGACCCGTAAGATTTCGGGTATCGGCGCGCCCAGTGGAACATTCCGACCAGCGCGGCTACGGCCATGCCGCCAAGCACGGTTTCTCCAAATGTACCCATCGGGCGTTTCTATCCGATTCGAATATCCGACCCGATGGCGCACAAAGAGTAATCCCCGGCCAAACGGATCGTCGCCGGGGGGCAGCAACGGCGCGGTCTAGCAGACCGATTCTCTTAACAAAAGGACACGAATCGGCGAGTTTGGGATTTCCAACGCGTGCGCGGACGGGGTATCCATGCAGGGAACCCGTCCGTGCCCGCTGGATAGCGCACCGGCAGCCAAGAGGATATGTTCAGAGCACCCCTTGGTGGCACCACAACCGAATCAAACTCTAGGGCACCTCGAACAATGGCGCTTTTGGCTTTGTGGGTGCCGGCGGCGCGGCGTCAGGCGCGGTTGCGATGCTGGTCTGCCGCCTTCGCGGCGGCCTTTGCGTTGCCCTCAGGCCGTCTTGCAACGCCTTGGACGC